>JAJYHV010000029.1 GCA_021790515.1 Pseudomonadota bacterium | reverse complement strand
GTGCGCAGATTCGGGACAATGCCTTATCCAAGGCGCGTTTCGAGTTTCGCTGGGAAGATCAGTTCAACCTGGGGTTGGACCCGGACAAGGCGCGGGCATTTCACGATGAAACCCTGCCGCGCGAATCTGCGAAGCTGGCGCACTTCTGTTCCATGTGCGGTCCGCATTTCTGTTCGATGAAAATCACGCAGGACGTGCGCGAGTATGCGCTCCAGCATGGTGTCGTGGAAGAACAGGCGCTGGAAGCCGGCATGCAGGCGAAGGCGATAGAGTTTGTGCGCTCTGGCGCAGAAGTGTATCGTCAATTATAAGTCCTTCTCTTTCAGGGTAGACAGACAGGTTTTATTATCAGGGAATGTTATGGATATATTGGTATTGTTCAAGGCGGTGATTCTGGGATTGGTCGAGGGATTGACAGAGTTTTTGCCGATTTCCAGTACCGGACATTTGATTCTGGCTGGTGATTTGCTGCATTTTAATGATGACCGTGGCAAAGCGTTTGAAATCATCATTCAGGCGGGGGCGATTCTGGCGGTATGCTGGGAGTATCGTGTGCGTTTGTTGCATGTGGCGGGCAGATTGGGGAAACCGGATGCGAACCGGTTTGTGTTGAATCTGTTTGTAGCGTTTTTGCCCGCAGCAGTGTTGGGTTTATTGTTCGCGCATAAAATCAAGTTGTATCTGTTTAGCGCCGTGCCGGTGGCAACGGCGTTTATTGTCGGCGCGCTGGTGATTTTGTGGGCAGAAAAGCGGCAACATACGGTGCGTATCGAACGAGTGGAAGACATGCAATGGCAGGACGCGCTGAAAGTGGGGTTTGCTCAGACACTGGCGTTGATTCCCGGTACATCGCGCTCAGGCTCTACCATTATCGGTGCCATGCTGTTCGGTTTGTCGCGTCAGGCAGCAACCGAATTTTCCTTTTTTCTTGCCATTCCCACCCTGTTTGCGGCCACCGGGTATGAAATGTTCAAACATCGTGATTTGTTGATGCGTTCACAAAATGACATGCTGGTGTTCGCGGTTGGTTTTGTGGTGGCATTCATCAGTGCCCTGTTTGCCGTGCGGGCATTGTTGCGTTACATCAGTCAGCATGATTTCACAGTGTTTGCCTGGTACCGGATTGTATTCGGCCTCGTGGTGTTAGGCACTGCCGCTACCGGCATGGTGGACTGGTCTGCTGGCGGATGAGGGTGGTCTGGTGACATGGGGGAGATGGAAAAACAGTATAAGGCATTGCCATTGGAGACACGGTTAGCGTTGGCGCTGAGTGAACACTTGCCGGAGAGCTACCGTCCATTCATGGTGTGCGAGCAATGGATGGTCATCAAATGTTATTTTGCCCGGCGAGAGGATTTATGTTTGCAAGAGGCGCGGGCGTTGTTGGATGATCAGGATCACGTCATTCGTTTGTGTATCGCCAAACGGCCGGATTTGACCCCTGACATGATTGAACGCTGCGTGAATGATCGCGATCCGAATGTGCGTCATGCGATTGCCCGTCACGAGCGTCTGACAGAAGAACAACGTGAACGACTGATGCGCGACATGGATCCATTGGTAGCACGGGCTGTCGCCAAGGGCGGCCGCCCGGTGCAGTTCAGACAGCGTCCCGGGCAGGCAAGACTGATTAGATGATGCGTTATTTGGTTTTGCAGGTTTTGATGCCAAAAGGCAGATAGGCCGGACACCAGCCGATGGCGCCGGTGAGCAGGGGAACGACGCCGATGTAACCCCAGACGCCGATAGTATGGGTGGCTGCCAGCGCAATCAAGCTAATTCCGACAACGATACGGACGATGCGGTCAGGGCGACCAACATTGCAAACCATGGTATTTCTCCTTTGAGAATGAACGACAGATGCATTAGAACACTTTTTCGTTAAATCGTGTGTGACCTGTGTTACATAGATTTATTTTGAACGGGCATGCACCCGACGAGAACGTTGGGTATCAGCGCGCGATAACGGGTAGCGAGTCGAGATGGAAGTTGTAGCGGATTACAGGTTTTCGGCAATTTGGCGCAAGGCGCGTGGATTGATGATGTCGATACGTTCCCGGTTGAGGTGGATGCTGCCGCCGGTTTCCAGTCGTTTTAGCAGACGGGAGATGATTTCACGCACACTGCCCAATTCTCTGGCCAGTTGCGCGTGGGTGATGTGAATGGTACTGCCGTGGCCGAGCAGACGGGCAGCAAGGCGGGCTTCCAGAGAACGGAAGGCGACATTTTCCACTTGTTCCATCAGGTCGATGACGCGTTCGCTGTACAACGTGAGAATATAATGGCAGAAGCCGGGGTGTTGCAGGCTGTGCTCGAATTGGGTGGGGTTGAGCTGGTAGAGCAGAGTGTCGGTTTCGGTTTCTGCTCGTGCCTGATAAGGTGTGTGTTGAATCAGGCAGGTGGTGCTGACGATGCAGCTTTCTCCTGGTTCGATGCGGTAAAGCTCGATTTCCCGGCCATTTCCAGATTGCTTGAAGACGCGAATCTGTCCTTTGAGAAGGAGCGGAAAACCGTGGCAGATATCGCCTTCCTGAAACAGTGATATTTTGGCCGGAATGCTAAGTAGTGCACGCTCATCAAGGTCGTCCGTGAAATGCGGCAGACTGGCAAGCACGGGATAATACGCGATTAATTCATCCTGCGCTGGCATGGTGAGCTTCCTGCATACGTGATTTCATGTCAGTGACAGCTTGTGTCCAGCCGACAAAAACGGCTTGAGCGACGATGGCGTGACCAATATTGAGCTCACGGATGGCAGGAATGGCGGCGATAGCCTGTACGTTGTGATAATGCAGTCCGTGTCCGGCGTTGACGTGCAACCCAAGACGGTCGGCGTAATCGGCTGCCGCGCGGATATGGGCCAGTTGCGCCAGTTGTTCAGCACCATGGGGTGCGTCGGCATAGTGGCCGGTATGCAGTTCGATGACAGGTGCGCCACAATGTCGGGCCGCATCTATCTGGCGCGTATCGGCGTCGATGAACAGCGATACGCGAATGCCGGCCTGTGCCAGTATTGCGCAGGCGCGATGGACGTGGTTGAAATGTCCGGCAACGTCGAGCCCGCCTTCGGTTGTGAGCTCTTGACGGCGTTCGGGAACCAGACAGACATCATGCGGCTTGATACGGCAGGCGATATCCAGCATTTCGTCGGTGACAGCCATTTCCAGATTCATGCGGCAGCTAATCGCTTCGGCAATTTGTGCGACATCACTGTCCTGGATATGGCGGCGATCTTCGCGCAAGTGCAAGGTGATGGCATCTGCGCCTGCCATTTCAGCAGTCAGTGCTGCCTGTAACGGGCTGGGATAAACGGTACCGCGTGCTTGACGCAGAGTGGCAATGTGATCGATGTTGACGCCGAGTAAAATCATGTGAAAAGGCTATCTGTAAAATTTCAGGAGAATTATAGTTGTTGTAAATCTTTCAGCAACTCTCTGGCATGCAATACCTGTCCGCCCAGATGGTGATTGATGATGAAGCGCATCAATTGTTTTGCCTGTGCCAGACTGACCGGATCGCTATAGTCGTGACGGGTCAGATCAAGCAGTGTTTTTCCACGGACAGGCAGGCCAACAGGAGTCGTGCCGGTATTTTCAGGCGCCGGAATCGCGCCACGTTCACATTGATAATGATAACCGAGTTCGGCACAGATGGGTTGATTGCGCAGGGCGTCGTGGGTAAAAGGTTGTGCGTAGCCCAGTTCCTGCAGCAGCTGTTGTTCAAACCGGCGCAGGATGATGGCGCATTGGTTGGCGGTTTCAGCGTTTGAGAGTTGCTGCAAGGTATGATGGTAGTAAGCAAACAGTGCTGGGTGCGGGTCGTCACGCGCCAGCAGTTTCAGCATCAGTTCGTTGATGTAAAAACCGCACAATAGCGCCATGCCGCGTGGTGCGAGCAGACCGCCTTGCCATTCGGCGCGATGCAGGGTGCGTAACTCGTTTTTGCCAGACCAATCCAGCAGCAGCGGCATGAATGCCTGTAATTGCCCGCGTAATGCGGAGTGGGGGCGACGTGCGCCGCGCGCGACCAGTGGAATCCGGCCGTGTTCGGCCGTCCAGCATTCGACAATCAGACTGGTTTCCCGAAACGGGTAGCTGTGCAGAACGAAACCCGGCATGGACTGAATGCGGTTGATGGCTCGCGACATGGAAGACAGTTATTCGTAACCCAACTGGCGCAAGCTGCGTTCATTGTCTGCCCAACCGGATTTGACCTTTACCCACAGCTCCAGGTAGACCTTGCCACCAAACAGTTTTTCCATGTCCAGTCGGGCGGCGGTGCCGATTTCTTTCAGCTTGCTGCCTTGCTGGCCAATCAGGATGGCTTTGTGGCTGTCGCGTTCGACCAGAATGGCAGCAAAAATGCGGCGCAGATTGCCTTCCTGTTCAAATTTTTCAATCACGACGCTGGTGCTATAAGGAATTTCGTCGCCGGACAGCCGAAATACTTTTTCGCGTACCATTTCTGCCGCCAGAAACCGCTCGTTGCGGTCGGTGATGTCGTCGCTATCGAACAGAGGTGCTTGTTGTGGCAGGAATGGGCGGATTTCCTGCAATAATGCCGGGATATGCTCGTCATTGCGGGCGGACAGGGGAATCATGGCAGCGAAAGCGTGACGTTGGCGCATGTCATTTAAAAATGGCAGCAAACTGTTTTTGTCTTTAATGGTGTCCAGTTTGTTGATGATTAAAATGACGGGTACGCTGTCGGGAAGCAGTTCGAGTACTTGTTGGTCGCGCTGGTCGAAGTGGGTACCCTCGATGACAAATAAAATCGCATCGGTGTTGTGTACCGCCTCCGTAACGGTTTTGTTCATGCTGCGGTTGAGCGCGTTGGAAAAACGGGTCTGGAAACCTGGTGTATCAACGAGGATAAATTGGGCATCTTTGGTGGTATGAATGCCATGGATGCGGTGACGGGTGGTTTGCGCCTTCCGTGAGGTAATGCTGATTTTGCTGCCGACGATGCGGTTGGTCAAGGTGGATTTTCCCACATTGGGGCGGCCGACGATGCTGATGAAACCGGTGCGAAAATCGGCTTCCTGCATGTTGTTCGCGTCATGCAGTTCATGGTCGGCCATGTTTGTGTCCTGTTTTTTTTGTGACATGGATGGGACGTTGATGACCAGATTGGCGAGCGATTTGGTGGCCGGTTTCGAGCAATTGCCAAGCAGTGGTAGCTGCCGCCTGTTCGGCAGCACGCCGGTTGCTGGCAATACCTTGACTGGTGATATTGAGTGGCGCAATGCGGCATTCGACATGAAACAATTGTTCGTGCGCCTGCCCGCTGGTTTGGGTCAGATTATATTCCGGTATGGGGAGACGTTGCGCTTGCAGGTACTCTTGCAACAAGGTTTTGGCATCTTTGTCCGGTATGTCGGGATTAATGGCGGCAAGTTTCTCGTCAAACAGAACACGGATGACTTGTTGCGCGGTATCAAATCCGCCATCCAGGAAAATGGCGCCGAACAGTGATTCGAGTGCATCGGCCAGAATGGAAGGGCGTTTGCGACCACCGCTGCGGCGTTCACCTTCGCCGAGCAGCAAAAAACTGCCCATATCAAGCTGCTCAGCGATCTCAAACAGACTTTGCTGGCAGATGAGATTGGCACGCAGGCGAGACAGCACTCCCTCATTGGTAGCAGGAAAGCGTTCATATAGCAGATGGGCAATCACGCAGTTGACAATGCTGTCGCCGAGAAATTCCAGCCGTTCATTATTGGGCAATCCGTGGCTGCGGTGGGTGAGTGCCTGTTTCAGCAGGGCAGGATGTTGAAAAGCGTAGGCAATGCGTTGTTCGAGACGGTCGGCGCTCATGGCGTGGAAGGGTTGAAGTTGATATAGATACCTACATTGCCCAGAATGGGTTTTTCAACGCGATAACTGGCGGAAAGACTTAAGTGTCCGTTGCTTTGGTCGATTTGCAGATCGCCGGGTTGTACGTCGGTGATGTCGTCGATACCGGCGCGGCGTGCATACGATTGACGAATATCGGTCGGTGTGGCGTTACTCAGATTGGGATCGGCCACCATAGTCGCGAAAATTCGTTTGACGGCGATGTATTCCATATAGGCAGGCAGGATTTTTGCGAAGGTGATGATGGCAAAAAAAATCGCAATTCCCCACAGAATGAGGTTAAGCAGACCTAAACCACGTTGATGATGGCGCATGATGTCCCCTATTCGATGAAATGACCAGCACGTTTGAGATTATCAAAATTCCACCAGATGAGGAAAGCGCGGCCAACGATGTTGCGATCCGGCACAAACCCCCAATAGCGGCTGTCATTACTGCCATCGCGGTTATCGCCCATCATGAAGTAGTGGTCGGGAGGCACTTTGCAGGTGAATCCGTCATTATCGTACTGGCAATTGTTGCGCCAGGCAAACTGGTTGTCAACTTGATCGACGTAAAGTGTGGGCGATTCGGGTTGAATCAGGATTTCATGCCGGTGTTTGCCGAGTTGTTCAGTGTATTCCTGAGCGGTGACGGCATTCAGATTGGAGGTCACATAGTCATAATTGCCATGAGGTTGTTTGACGACAGGAACGCCATTGATAGACAGTTGCTTGTTGTGGTAACTCACCGTATCACCGGGAAGACCGATGACACGTTTGATGTAGTCGAGGCTGGGGTCCATGGGGTAGCGGAATACGATGACATCGCCATGATGCGGTTTACCGATATCGATGATTTTTTTGTTGATGATGGGCAGGCGGATACCATACTCAAACTTGTTGACCAGAATGAAGTCGCCAATTTGCAGGGTGGGCAACATTGAACCGGAGGGAATCTGGAATGGCTCAAACAGGAATGAGCGCAGCAGGAATACCAGCAGGATGACCGGGAAGAAGCTCTGCGAGTATTCGGCTAACAAGGGCAATTTGGCATCCTTCGCCCGTTTTGGTTTGAAGATCAGACTGTCGGTGAGCCAGATGCCACCCGTAATGACCAACGCGATGAACATGATGAGGGGAAAATTCATAGTGGCTGATTCCTGAATGTTATTTGTCGCCTACTTGCAGAATGGCTAAAAAAGCTTCCTGCGGGATTTCGACATTACCAACTTGTTTCATGCGTTTTTTACCTGCTTTTTGTTTTTCCAATAGCTTGCGTTTACGGGAGATGTCTCCGCCGTAACATTTTGCGAGCACATTTTTGCGCAGAGCCTTGACGTTTTCGCGTGCAATGATCTGGGCGCCAATTGCTGCCTGAATGGCAACATCGAACATCTGGCGCGGAATCAGTTCACGCATGCGGCTGGCCAGTTCCCGTCCTTTGTATTGGCTATTGGCGCGGTGAACGATGAGCGACAAGGCGTCGACACGGTCACTGTTGACCAGAATATCGAGTTTCACCAGATCGGCGGTACGGAATTCTTTGAATTCGTAGTCGAGCGAGGCATAACCGCGCGTGGCTGATTTGAGGCGGTCGAAAAAATCCATGACCACTTCGTTCATGGGCATATCATAGGTCAGCATGACTTGTCTGCCCATGTACTGCATGTTGGTTTGGCTGCCGCGCTTTTGGGTGCATAAGGTGATGACATTGCCCAGCCAGGTTTCCGGTACCAGAATGGTAGCGGTAATAATGGGTTCGCGGATTTCCTCGATTTTGGATAGCTCTGGCAGTTTGGACGGATTTTCGATTTCGATAATCTCACCGCTGCGCAGCACAATCTGATAAATGACGGTAGGCGCTGTGGTAATCAGATCCATGTCATATTCGCGTTCCAGTCGCTCCTGCACGATTTCCATGTGCAAAAGTCCCAGAAAGCCGCAACGAAAGCCAAACCCCAGCGCTTGGGAAACTTCTGGCTCGTATTGCAAAGAGGCGTCATTAAGTTTCAATTTTTCCAGCGCGTCGCGCAGGGCATCATAATCGTGCGACTCTACCGGATACAAACCGGCAAATACTTGCGGTTTGATTTCTTTGAACCCGGGTAATGGCGTCGTAGCGGGGTGATGGTCAAGGGTAACCGTGTCACCGACCTTGGCTGCCTTCAATTCTTTGATGCCGGCAATGATAAAACCGACTTCGCCCGCAGACAGTCGTGTGCAAAGTTGTGATTTAGGCGTGAACTTGCCGACCTGTTCGGTCAAGTGGACGGTATGGGTCGCCATCAGGCGGATTTTCTGCTTCGGTTGCAGGCAGCCATCGACGACACGCACCAGCATGACGACACCGACATAGTTGTCGAACCATGAGTCGATGATGAGGGCTTTGAGTGGAGCTGTTTCATCGCCTTTAGGCGGGGGAATGCGTTCGATGACGCGCTCCAGAATGTCTTCGACTCCCAGACCGGTTTTGGCTGAAGCGTGGATGGCGTCAGAGGCTTCGATGCCGATAATGTCTTCGATTTCCTGAATGACGCGTTCTGGTTCGGCAGCAGGCAGGTCGATTTTGTTGAGCACCGGAACGACCTCTACGCCCAGCTCGGTGGCCGTGTAGCAATTGGCGACGGTTTGCGCTTCAACGCCCTGTGATGCATCCACGACAAGTAGCGCACCTTCGCAGGCGGACAGGGAACGGCTGACTTCATAAGAAAAATCAACGTGGCCGGGTGTATCAATCAGATTGAGTTGGTAGGTTTGGCCATTGCGGGCATGGTATTGCAATGAGGCTGTCTGCGCCTTGATAGTGATGCCGCGTTCACGTTCCAGATCCATGGAGTCGAGTACTTGCGCTTCCATTTCGCGCTCGGACAAGCCACCGCAATGTTGGATGATGCGATCGGCCAGAGTGGATTTTCCGTGGTCAATGTGGGCGATGATGGAAAAATTGCGGATATGGTCCATGAATTCAGGTGGGTGTGAGGAAAGCTGCTTGTGCAAGGGCGCATTTTAACGGATTTTATTCAAATAATCAGCAAGCTTTGCTTCATCCAGAAAATAATGGCAGATTTCATTGTCATTGTGGTCGATAAGTACGGGCACCCACTCGCCGAAACGCGCTTCCAGCGCCGGATCTGTATCAATGTCGATAGTACGTATCGGGCAAGCGTCACCAACCAGTGTTTTCAGACGATGAATAAGGTCATGACAGAGATGGCAATACGGACGGTAGTAGACGGTGAGTTGAGGCATGCCGGATGTCGGTCATGCGGCGGGATTTCCCCGCCGCGACAAGAGTTATTGGGTTTGCAGCGTGATATAAAGCGTTTCGCTTTCGCGTTTGATGAGTAAGGCGACAGTATGTTGCTGTAACGCGGTTTTCATCAATGCCTTGTATTGGGCAACTGAATGCAGGGATTTGTTGCCGATAGCCAGAATGATATCACCAGGCTGAATGCCGGCCTGAGCGGCCAAGCCCTCACTGTCTCGCACCAGAACACCGGTTTTTCCTGCTGTGTGTGGCAAAGGTTCGATGACCAATCCGAGTTTGTCGGGCGAGGCGTCTGACCAGCCGCCGTGTCCCCTGTGGGATACTTTGTCTGGCATTTCACCCAAAGTGGCAGAAAGCGCCAGCATGGCACGATTGCGCCAGATATCGAGATGGGCAACACTACCCGGTTTGGATTCGGCAACCAGCAGAGGCAGATCGATGGAACGACTGATAGGTTGACCGTTGAATTTCAGAATCACGTCGCCGGCTTTGAGGCCTGCGCGTGCGGCGGGGCCATCTGGCACCACTTCCGAAACCAGAGCGCCTTCCGGTCTGGCAAGACCGAATGCGCTGGCAGCACCTGCGTTGACGTCCTGAATGACGACGCCCAATTGCCCACGCTTGACTTTGCCATATAGTTTGAGTTGATCGGCAGTTTGCATGGCGACGTCAATCGGGATGGCGAATGACACGCCCATATAGCCGCCGGAGCGAGAGAAAATCTGTGAATTGATACCGACGACCTGGCCTTTCATGTTGAACAATGGGCCACCGGAATTGCCGGGGTTGACTGCCGCATCAGTCTGGATGAAGGGCACGTAGTTTTCATCAGGCAACGCACGGTTTTTTGCGCTGACAATGCCGGCCGTCACCGAGTTTTCGAATCCGAAAGGTGAACCGATGGCCAACACCCATTCACCTACTTGCAACTGTTTCGGGTCGCCGATGGGTGCCTTGGGCAAACCGGTAGCGTTGATTTTCAAAAGAGCAATGTCAGTACGTGTATCCATGCCGATGACCTTGGCGGTGAATTCCCGGCGGTCCGTCAGTTTGACGGTGACCTTGTCGGCATGGTCGACGACGTGCGCGTTGGTAAGGATATAACCATCACTGCTGATGATGAAACCTGATCCACCGCTGCGTTGCGGCATTTCGGCACCGCCGCCACCCTGGGCTTCGGGCGCCGGCATGAAATGGCGGAAGAACTGGAACATCTGGTCGTCCGGAAACCCGGGTACGTTATCAGCGTGAATGAGTTGGGTCGAGGTGATGTTGACCACCGATGCACCATGATCTTTGACAATCTGGGTGAAATCTGGCAAATCGCCAGCGAAGGCGTAAAGCGGCGTGGCGTTAAGTTGAACCAGACAGAAAATAAACAAACCATATAGCCAGTTTTTCATGTTTAAATTTCCTTTAAGACAAAAAATGGTGTGGTAACCGTACGTAAGATAATTGGTTGATAGCGCGGATTGTAGCGGATGTGGCGGTTGGCACGCCAGAGCCATCCGGCTGCCAGCGCGAGACCGGTCAGTGCGCCCAGTATGGACGCCAGCTCGGCTGTTGCCGGATTGACCAGGCGGGAAGCCAGAATGGCGCCAGTAAACACCAGCAACAGGGGTAATAGGTAAACGAGCGCTGCGCTGCGTACCACAGAGCCGTCAGCAATATTGATGATGGCTTCGTCGCCAATGTGACAACCTACCGGGTCAAGGACACGAAAACGGTGAGGGGTACTGCCCAGAAACATGCGGCCGATGTTGTCTGCACCGCAGCCGCCATTGTTGTTGCCGTTACTGCTGCAACTGTGGCAACCGGAGGATTCGGCAATAGCCTCTACCCAAGCGGTCTGTGTCGCGTGATGTTGTTCGGTACGAATGATTCGAACGTGCATTTCCATGATCTCGCCTCGTTTTTACCTGATTGTGCTGTTACGTTACTTCACTTTGCTTATGGGTTGCAGACTGTCTGCCATCATCATGAGTGTCGCGGGGGGGACGTCACCCAAGGCAGTAATCTGATCCGCATTGCCTGGCCGAGTATACAGACTCATGATACCGTGTCGGGCAAGCCCTTGCTGACGTACCGGATCGTCCGCGGCCAGTGCTTCGACAAACAGCGACACGGTGGACAGGCCATCACTGTATACCAGATGTATGACCGGTCGCGTGTGTTTGGGCAAAATGAATTGGGCGGCGGTGATCAGATGGAATCCGGGAGGCATTTTTTCTACCTGCCAGTTTGCGGTAATCGGTGTTTCATGCTCCGGAATGATGATTGCCTGCTTGTCGGTAAGCCCTGACCGGAATTGGGTGCGTTCAGGGGCATTACCAATATCGATCTGGGTAAAGCTGAACCAGGAGACAGGCTGCTGCTGACCATCAAGCTTGATGAGTCGCAACAAAACATGGCTGACACTGTCGGCCCACAGGATATAACCATAGCGGTAAGGATCGCGCGGCAACAAGGATAGTCCTGTACTGTCTCTGCCGGCAATCCGGATATGGCCGATGAATTCAGGTTGATAATAGCTCAGAATATCGTCAGGTTGTTTGGGCAATATCTCTGGAAAGAATGGCCGATGGTGATGACGTTCGACATCCATTTGATGGCCGTGCGGGGTGTAGCAGAATACGTTATTGTTATGGCGCAGGAATGTGCGTGGCTCGCCAGAAAGCGCATCGAGACGCAAAATTTCGCCATTTTTGCCAGAACGGTGGCTGATATGGGAAATTTCTATGCCATTCGGACGCTGAAAAATGAATACGCCCTCGTAGTTGGTTGTTCGTGTGGCATTGGCTACATCATTTAGCCAGATCGCCGCATCGGTCGGCGGGGATGCTGCTTCGACCGGCAAGGCGACGAACAACATCCAGACGAACCAGAACAGGATTTTCTCAGGATGTATCGTTGTCAGGTTGATGGCCGTCATATCGGCAGTAATGCCTGACAGGGTATTCCGTTCGATCATCGTGCCGGTTCCTGTGGCAAATGATAAGTGGCATCCATGAGAGGAGAGTTGCCATCAGCGGTAAAATCGCGGTGTGCTGCCATGAAACGGTTGAGCCGATCTTCATCGATACTGGCAATTTGCGGAGCAGCGGGCTTCGTCACGGGCGCAATGCTCGCCACTTGTGCCGGATTGGCGGGTTGTTTTGCGCCGGAAAAATACAGGGTGCTCAAACTAACGACAGTAACGGCCGCCAGCGATGCGGCGATTGGCATTAAATAGTGCTGGACGATGGTGCGGCGAGCAGGTTTTGGCGCGACGATAGGCAGTTCCTGTTCCAGTTGCGCGGCAATGCGGCGCGCGAGAGTGGACGAGGTGGCCGGAGTATCGCGCAGCGTATCGCCAATGAGGTGCCAGGTTTGCCAGTGAGCAGAGAATGTATCATGACGGCGCTGTTCAAGTAATTGCCGGCACTCGGTATTGTCCACTTCACCGTCCATGCAGGCGGAAATGTGCTCAAGATCCTGTATGTCAGGACGGACGGCGACAGGGGTAGTGTGGGTTTTTTTGTTGAACATGGGAGTCTCCTTACCATCGGGTATTCGTGTCGGTGCCAAGTATGGGACGCAAGCGGGCGGCGATAGCTTCGCGAGCGCGGAAAATGCGGGAACGTACGGTGCCAATCGGGCATCCCATGGTTTCGGCAATATCTTCGTAACTGAGTCCGTCGATTTCAC
>JAJYHV010000030.1 GCA_021790515.1 Pseudomonadota bacterium | reverse complement strand
CCCGGCACCAAGACGTGTATACAGCAGCCCATACATGTCCATATAACTCTAAAAAAACATGAATTTACGATAATTCATGTATCTGCGCGTCCATACCTAATACATAGATATCTTTCATTCCGTGGGGTATCCTTCAGGGTATCGTTAATTTTCGACGTTTTCGATAGGAAGCGGTCCAGGAAATTTGAACAGTCTATTAAGTGGATAACCTGCTGACATACAATGCCCGAATGGGCAAAGAATGGAGCAGGAAATGGCAAAGAGAACTAAACGTACCCACTCGCCGGGATTCAAGGCAAAAGTAGCACTGGCCGCACTGGCAGGTGACAAGACGCTGGCTGAACTGGCGCAGCAATTTGAAGTGCATCCCAACCAGATTACAGAGTGGAAGCGTCAGCTTGGCGAACGGGCCGCCGATGTATTTGGCGGCGCTACTGGCGCAACGGCTGAACCGGTTGTGGATTTGAAGGTACTGCATGCCAAAATCGGGCAATTGACGCTGGAGAATGATTTTTTAGAAAGTGAGCTCACCAAGGCGGGATTGCTGAGCGCAAAAAGATGATTGCCGTCAGCCACAAACTACCCATCAGTCATCAGGCCAAACTGTTGGGAATCAGCCGGGGCAGCGTTTACTATGCACCCCGCCCGACAAGTTCAGCCGATCTGGCACTGATGCGGCGCATGAATGAACTGTACTTGGAATATCCGTTCATGGGATCGCGCCAGTTACAGGATACGCTAGTGCGCGAGGATTACCAAACGGGCCGCGCACATGTCAGTACCTTGATGAAGCGCATGGGCATGGAAGCCCTCTACCGCAAACCCGGCACCAGCAAGAAACATTCGACAAGCATGACACGCCGGAAATCGTCAACACCGATCAGGGTAGCCAGTTTACTGCGTTTGAATTCGTGCAGGCTGTCAGGGAACGAGGATGCAAGTTGAGCATGGACGGGCGCGGGGCATGGCGAGATAATGTGTTCGTTGAACGACTGTGGAAATCGGTCAAATATGAACAAGTTTACCTGCATGCTTACGACTCGGTGAGCAACGCGAGATCGTCCATCATGCAATATTTCGACTGGTACAATCGGGACAGGCCGCATTCCAGTCTGGGCAAAAAAACGCCTGATGAGGCTTACGCCGTGATGCTGCCGACGGTTAAACTGGCAGCGTGAAATTCAGCAGGGATTCCACTTAAAATCGCTGAAAAGTTGTTCAAACAAACTGGACCACTTCTCGCCTTGCATTTCACTTCGCCAAGCCACCGTCGCGACCGCGTGGGAATTAATCAGCGCTTCCCTTACCATTCACTCCTGGGGTGGCGACTGGTGCCATAGTCGTCACAGTGACGATGACGGGCTTCCCAAGGGGAGGCAACGGGGAAGCGCGGTGTATGGCTTCAAGCTCCGCTTTGCCGAGCTCGGGTGAAGAACACCCGGCTAGCTGGGAGCGATCAACAGTTCCATCAGGATTGACAGTCACGATTGCTCGGCATGATCCTGTGGGCAGTGCCACTGGATGACCAGCACTCTGCATAGCTGTTTGTTCTTCTTCTACCCGTACCTCACGCACTTTACCGGCAACAATTTGATTTACCATTTGTTGATAGCCCGCAAGGGTACGATTGTGTTGCTGTATGGCCGCATTCATAGCGGACCCATTGATCTGCACCTGAACATTCTGGTCTGCCCAAGTAACAGAATAAGCAAAAAATACAAGCAAAAACAAATAAATAGAACGTATTTTCATGTTGTAGCCCCCGCCTGAAAGTCATTGTTTATTGGGTTTGTGCAATATGTTCTTGTTTAAATCGCTACTTATTTATTTGTGAGCCACCTGGTAATAATATCGATTTTCTTGTAGAAAATATACCAACCATGATAAACATATTTAAATCAGCACCACTCAAAAATAAGTGTGACAAGAAAAAATCGTTTGGGAGCTGCATCTGCATAAACGTATGAATATGACATCGACGGCAAAGATAGAGCGCTTCTTTCCTGAAAAATAAATGCATATCAAAAGCAAGCATTGTACCACCCACAATTAATCCAGACAAAGCTTTGACAACTTGTTTACGTAGGTAATCCCCCTGCAAACAACTGACTGTTCCAGTCACCATTATTCAATAATAATGTATACTGTACAATCCGCTTGCGGATTTTTGCGGCACGTTTGTTTCATGGCAACACGAAAAATCTTGCGCGCCATTTGACAGTCACAATTTTATAACGAATATAAGTTTGTCAAAATTAGGGATCACTTGATGTGTCGACTGTGCTGAAATCCGCTTGCAAACATGGCGCGATGTTCTTCGGTATGCTTGTCTCGCTCATTGGCGGCGTCGTCCTGGTGGGCTGGATATTCGACATTCCCGCATTGACGCGCATCAACCCCGAGTGGAACCCGATGGCGTCCATGACGGCATTATGCTTTGTATTAAGCGGAATGGCGCTGCTGACATCCAGCGGGTTTTCAGGCCAGGCAGCCACCTCGGTGCAACGCATTCTGGTCTGGCTGCTTCTGTTGCTGGCAGGCGCCATGACCATAGGACTGATGTCGGGCCACGAACTGGGCATTGAACATTTGGCGATTTCAAGGCTGGATCTGGTCAACAACATCAGGCACAAATCAACGCTGGTTGCGACCGGATTTCTGGCTTTCGGTATCGGCATGCTGGCCATGCAACAGACCAGTCACGAGAAAATGCGCCTGCTCGCCCGCACGATAAGCGGCGTACTGCTGATATTCGGGTCGGGTATCGTGCTCGGGTACATGTTCAACTTCCAGTATATTTTTGAGCCAATCTATGTCTGGGCTGGTCTGTTCTGGATGCCCATATCTACCGCGCTCGGCACGAGTCTGCTAGGTATCGGCCTGTGGTGTCTGTCGCGTCAACAGATGGACGCGCCCGTTGCCGCAATAGAACTGAACACCACACACATCAAACGCGCGACACTGATCGTGGTGGCTGCGACTTCCATCGCCACGGCACTGACAGGATTGCTGTTTCTCGACAAATCCATTCTTGATCAGTCATCGTCGTCGTTGCTGCAGCGCATGAATGCAAACCGTGAATATATCGCCAGTGATCTGGACAATTGCACGCAATACGCGCTGCTGGTCGGTCAGGAGCCCGAGTTTCAGATGGTTGCCATGGGTTTGCTCCATCGTGCCGACAATAAACAACTGCTGTCACAGGCGAGACAGCTTGCCGAACCGCTGCTTGCGCGTGGTTTCATTGGCATTGCGCTGGATAGTGGCAGCAGGAACCAGACGATTGCCGGCCACCTGCTTCCCCGTACGATTCCTTTTGTCAAACTCAATGGAGAAAATGATATCTCTCTTGCCTGGGACAAGGGCTATGTGCTGCGTGTGCGTGTACCGCTGAAGAGTCATGATATCGCTGACGGATTCATGGTGTTCGAACAAACACTGCCACATTTGAACAAAATTGACAACGATGCCAATCGCTGGGGAGGAACCGGCATCATGTCCATGTGCGTCAGGCGAAACCAACAGCAATTGCTGTGTTTCCCTGAGCGGGGGCAAAGCGGCATGTTTGTGGTTCCAGACACGATTAACGGAAAACCTATCCCGATGGCTTATGCGCTGGCCGGTCGGGTTAACACCAAATCGCTGGTCGATTATCGAGGCCATCATGTGTTGTCGGCTTTCGGCCCGATAGGTCACACGGGATTAGGACTGGTATTACGCATGGATCTTGCCGAGTTGTCTTTGCCGGCCAGAAAAGAGTTGCTGCTCTTTATCCCGTTTATTGCGTTGCTGGTCTTCACGGGGCTGTGGATCATCCGTACAAGAGTCAACCCCCTGATCAAGAATCTGGCCGCCGCGCATGCCGCTGCGACTGCCGCGCAGGCAAGATTCAATGCTGCGATGCAAAGCAGTCCGGACGGATTCGTGATCTATGAGAACATCAAAAATTCGGCCGGTGAGATCGTCGACTTCCGTTGCGTCTACCTGAATCAAAATGCCAGAAAAATTGTTGGGCTACCCTTATATGGAAAAGCAACTGAAGACGTGCTGGGCAACACATTCACGCAGATGTTTCCAGAACGTGCAGAAGATTTTATATACTATAAACAGGTCGCGCAAACAGGTAATCTGAGAACCGATGAATTGTCTTTGACCAGTCATGGCAACACGCTATGGCTACTACGTCAGGTAGTGCCCATGCCGCAGGGACTTGCCATCACTTGTCGGGATATCACGCAGGCAAAACGCCTGGCGCAACAGCTGGAATACTCCAACCGGCTGCGTACCGCGATCCTGGAAGGCGCGGCTTATTCGATTATTTCGACCGATGTTGATGGCGTCATAATTACATTCAATCAGGCCGCCGAGCGCATGCTCTGGTATCGTGCCGAAGAGCTGATAGGCCAGGCCACGATGGATGTCATTCACGATGCCAAAGAAATCAGGATGCGTGCCGAGAGTCTGAGCCATGAGCTAGGCTATCCGGTTGCGCCCGGATTCGGGGTATTTACGGCCAAGGCAAAGTTAAACCTTGTGGAAGAGCACGAATGGACCTATGTGCGCAAGGACGGCTCGCGTTTTCCGGTGCTGCTGTCAGTGACCGCACTGCGCGACGAAAAAAACCATATTAATGGATATCTGGGTATCGCCTATGACATCTCGGAGCGCAAGCGCGCCGAGGAATATATCCGGCATATTGCGCTGCACGATGTATTGACCGGCTTGCCCAACCGCGCACTGCTGGATGACCGAGTGATGATGGCAATCGAACAACAGCGCAGAAACAATATTTCATTTGCACTGGTCATGATAGATATCGATCGCTTCAAACATATCAACGATTCCATGGGTCACCACATCGGTGACATGGTCCTCAAGGCGTTCGTTGAACGCGTCAAATCCTGTTTGCGGCCCATTGACACGCTTGCCCGCATGGGCGGCGATGAGTTCGTATTGCTGTTGGCCGAGAGCGAAGAATCGGACGCCGAGATTGTGGTGACACGTATACTGCAGGCGCTGATACCTCCGATTAATGTGGATATTCAGGAAGTGCACGTCACCTCCAGCATCGGAATCAGTCTCTGCCCTCGCGATAGCCAGAATTTGAACGAATTGTTGCGCTGCGCCGATGTGTCCATGTACTGGGTCAAGGAACACGGACGCAACGGATACAAAATATATTCGCGGGAGATGGAGATCAACGGGGCTGAGCAGTTGGCTCTGGAAAAAGAATTGCACCATGCGCTTGAACATGATGGATTTTCCCTGGTCTATCAGCCCAAGGTTGACTTGAAAACCGGCGTCATCACAGGGGTAGAAGCATTATTGCGCATGCGCAGGGTGAATGGGCAGTATGTGTCTCCGGCCGAGTTTATTCCGCTGGTGGAAGAAAATGGCCTGATTGTGCCGATAGGGTTATGGGTGCTTGAAACGGCTTGCCGTGATGCGACCAGAATCCAGGCGCTACTGGGAGTGAAACTCAAGGTCGCGGTTAATATTTCACCGCGACAGTTTCTGAACAGCGATTTGCTCGGTATCGTTCGGAACACGCTTGAACGGACAAAGCTCGATGCCAGCCAGCTTGAGCTGGAGATTACTGAAAACGTGCTGATGGATGAGAGAAACGGAGTCTCTGATACCTTGTTGGCATTGCACGCGGATGGGGTCAGGTTTGCCATTGACGATTTCGGTACCGGTTACTCAAGTTTGAGTTACCTTAAACGTTATCCGATCAGCCAGCTTAAAATCGATCAGTCTTTTGTTCGCGATGTCACCGTTGATTCTGGAGATGAAACACTGATTGCGGCGATCATTGCCATGGGGCGCAGCCTGAATATCCCCGTCATCGCTGAAGGCATTGAAACAGAAGAGCAGCTTGTCTTGCTGACCACGAGTGGCTGCGATCAGGGGCAGGGTTTTTATATCGGGCACCCGATGCCCTTCGACTCACTCTTGCAGTGGTTTGCCGAGAACCCCCGATGGAAATTGAACAGAACATAAAGAAACATTTTGCGTCTGTTACGTGACATGTCACATGACATGTCAACCAGCGTTTAATTTCCGTCATGAAGCGGAAATTACACCCGCTGTTTGACAGTATTGGATGTTGCCTGAGAGGTCGCATTCCACAATGCGATAACCGGTACGGCCGGGCGACGGGGGTCGAAGGAAAAAATACTGAGTGATGCCGTGCCGAGCATGAAATGCTGCGCATCGGCCACTGCCAATCCGATCCAGCGTACGCCCAGAACGCAACCGAATTGGCCGTGCGAAAAAAGCGCGACATTTCCGCTCCGCGCGCGCAAACGGGCGAAAAGCCGATCGGCGCGATCAGACACTTGCGCGGGCGTTTCTCCGTGGGGACAGCCGTCCCGATAGATATTCCAATCCGGCCGTTCTTGGCGAATATCCACAGAACGTTGTCCTTCGTAATCACCATAGTCCCATTCGGCGAGGTCGGGCTCGATTTCCGGGATTTTATCCAGACCGACCAACTGACAGGTTTGCCGTGCGCGTTTGAGCGGACTGGTCAGCACATAATCAAACGCGATGCCACGGAGGCGCTTGCCAAGCTCACGCGCTTCGTCTTCGCCATTTGGGGTCAAGGAAATATCCGTACGACCCGTGTGCTGGCCAGAAAGCGACCATTCGGTTTCGCCGTGCCGAATGAGATACAGGCGCAATGAGTCAGGCGTGCCGGTTTTCATGCGTCTGCAACGCGACTCGTGGAGGAGCTAATCATTGTGGATTGTGCCAACTTCCGTCTCCTGCAATGAGTGCATCCGCCTGTTTCGGCCCCCAACTGCCGGGTTTGTAGGTATGGGCTCGGTGGTGCGCGTCCAGTACGGGATCGACCACCGCCCAGGCGGCTTCCACCGCATCCTCGCGGGTGAAGAGCGCGCCATCGCCAGCCATGGCATCAGCCAACAGTCGCTCGTATGGTGTTTCTTCCCCTGGCTGTTCCTCCAGCAAATAAAGCTCGTGCTGGTCGCCAATGAACTCTTTACCTGCGCGTTTGACGCGCGCGGCAAGGGCGACGGCGGAGTTGGGGGCAAGCCGGAAGCGCAGGTAGTTGGCAGGCCCATCCACCGGCGCTGAATCGTCGAACAGCCTCTGCGGCGGCGGCTTCAATTCCACCATCACCTCCGCCACCGATGTCGTCAGGCACTTTCCGGAACGCAGGTACCACGGCACGCCCTGCCAGCGCCACGAGTCGATGAACAGCCGCAGGGCGCAGAACGTTTCGACGTCTGATCCCTTCGCCACCCCCGGTTCTTTCCGGTAGCCTGCATACTGGCCGCGCACCACGTCGTCCGGCTGCAAGGGACGCATGGCCTGGAATACTTTGGCTTTCTCATTGTGCACAGCGCCATAACCTTGATAGGCCGGCGGCTCCATCGCAAGCAGCGCAACAATCTGAAACAGGTGATTCTGAATGACGTCGCGCAAACACCCGGCGCTTTCGTAAAATGCGCCGCGACCCTTGACGCCAAAATCCTCGGACAAGGTAATCTGCACGCTGGCCACGCAGTTGCGATTCCAGATCGGTTCGAGGAATGAATTGGCAAAACGGAAATAAAGGATATTCATGATCGCCTCTTTGCCAAGATAGTGGTCGATGCGGAAGATAGCGTCTTCCCGAAACACCGACAGCGCGATGCGGTTGAGCTCTCGCGCCGATGCCAAATCGCGTCCGAACGGCTTTTCAACGATAACGCGTGCCTGATTGGCCAATCCTGCCGCACCGATCCCTTTGATCACCTTCTCGAACAACACAGGTGGAATGGCAAGGTAGTGCGCCGGGCGCCGGGCATCGCCCAAAACCTGCTTGAGTTGTTTGAACGTGCCCGGGTCATTGTAATCACCGCCCACATAGCGGAGCAGGGAAAGCAAGTGATCAAACGCACCCTGGTCATCGATCTTGCCAGCCTGATTAATGCTGTTCGTCACCCGCTCGTACAGTTGCGCGAGGCTCAGTTTCGAGGCGGCAACGCCCACCACCGGCACATTGAGGGCGCCGCTCCTGGCCATCGCATAGAGTGCCGGAAATATTTTCTTGTGGGCGAGGTCACCAGTCACGCCGAAGACCACCAGCGCATCCGCCGACAGTATGCGGTTAGGGGTAGGCTCCATCTCAGTGCTCGTCTTTCTTCTCGTCATGCCCGCCAAACTGCTTGCGCATCGCGGACAAAAGCCGGTTGGCGTAGTCGGCATCACCGCGCGAAGCAAAGCGCTCGAACAGCGCGGCGCTGATGACCATATCTACATGACATATCGCATGTATTTGCAATTCAGCGGCACGCCGGACATCGTCGCGGCAATAAGCGTTGCCGCCATCAATGAGCACGTCGCCAGCTTCAAGCAACGGCAACAGCTGCGCCAACACGTCATCCACGGCTGTCGCCGTCACCATATTGCTGCCCGTCCGCCCCAGTCCTGTCATGTCGGCCTGCATCTTCTAATCTCCTTGTTTACTATAAACAATTCCACACAAATATCCGTAGAAATCCCACGGTAGAGACAATGGCAGGAATACCGGACGACTTCGCGAAACGCATCGCTGCCGCGACGGGCAACGGATCGCCGAAACCATCTCTGGTTCCAGAAACCGCACCGGGGATGAATTAGCGCTGCCACAAAACATGAGCATCTTCCAGCGGTACCACTACGCCTTCACGATGAGGAATGACGCGCGCGGTATAGTCGGTGGCCGGACGATCTCCGGACACTTCTGCGCGATAGGCGTAACCGTTTGTTGCCCCCACCAGTTGTCGCAAATGCTTCATTGCCACAATATCCATACCGGTGCCATTGACGCCATTGGCGCAAAGCTCGACCTGCACCGATTCGGGATCGAGTTCATCAAGATAAAGCTGAATCTCGAATACATGCTGCGAACCTTCAGTCGTCAATTTCATTTCACCGAAACGCAGCGCGGCCCATTTTTGTTCCAGATCATGCCGCCAGTTAACCAGTTCCACACCTTTTGCACCATGATCGGCGGACCGTTCAAGGTAGGCAGAGGCCGCAGGAAGATAGTGTTGCTCGGTGTATTCGGATACCGCGCGGTTGGTGGAAAAACGCGGCGTCAACTGCGCCATGCTTTCCCGCATTCGGGTCACCCAGGCGCTGGGGATACCCTTTTCATCACGGGCATAAAATTCAGGAATCACCTCGTTTTCCAGCAGGTCATAGAGGGCCTCGGCTTCGATTGCGTCCCAGGCGGGATCGTCATCATGTTCTTGTCCGTCTCCCAGCGCCCAGCCGAGTTCAGGCGTATAGGCTTCCGCCCACCAGCCGTCCAGTTCAGACACATTGATACCGCCATTGACCAGCACCTTCATGCCGCTGGTACCGCACGCTTCCCAAGGTCGGCGCGGCGTGTTGAGCCAAACGTCCACGCCCTGTACCAGTTGCCCGGTCAGATGCATATCGTAGTCACCGAGGAAAATGACATGGGAACGTGCTTCCGGCCGACGAATGAAATGTATCCATTGCTGTATCAGAGCCTGACCTGCGAGATCGGCGGGATGCGCCTTGCCGGCCATGATAAGCTGGACCGGACGTTGCGGATTGCTCAGCAGGCGCAACAGTCGTTCCGGGTCTTGCAACAGCAGATTGGGCCGCTTGTAGGTTGCGAAGCGGCGTGCAAAACCCAGTGTCAGGGTATTGCAATCAAACAGGTGCTTCGCCGCGTCGACCTCCTCGGGTAAAGCACTGGACATAGCCAACTGTCGCGACAACCGAACGTGAGCATAATCAACCAGCGTTTTGCGAGCCGCGCTGCGAAATTCCCAAAGTCGGGCATCCGATGCCTGACGAAAGTCTTGCTCCAGCGTTTCCGTCATACCCAGCCAGCGCTTTTTGCCACAAAGTTCTGTCCAGAGATCATCCGCTTCCGCTGAATCCCAGGTCGGCATGTGGACGCCATTGGTCACGTGCCCGACCGGCACTTCGTCCGTTGGCCAGCGCGGAAAGAGTGGTTCAAACAGCTTCCGGCTTACCTTGCCATGCAAAAGACTCACCCCATTCACCGACCCACTGCCACGAACCGCCAGATAGGCCATATTGAAAGGTTCGGTTGAATCGTTCGGAGATTGGCGGCCCAAAGCCAGAAAATCGTGACAGCTTATGCCAAGCTTCTGCACGGCGTACTCGCCGAGATATTGTTCAATAAGAGCCGGAGCGAATCGGTCAAAGCCGGCAGCTACCGCCGTGTGTGTGGTAAAAAGGTTACCCGCCCGCGTCACGGCCAAGGCCGCCTCGAAGCCCTGCCCGCTTTCCTTCATGAAGCTGCGGGCGCGTTCCAGTACCGCAAAAGCCGCATGCCCTTCATTCAAGTGGCAGACTTCCGGTTTGATGCCGAGCGCTGCGAGCAGTTGCCAGCCGCCGATGCCGAGCAACAGTTCCTGTTTGAGCCGCAACTCCGGATTGCCTCCGTAGAGCTCACTGGTGATGCCTCGATGCGCGGGGTAATTCGCCGCGTCGTTGCTATCGAGCAGATAAAGCTTCACACGGCCGACCCGGACTTCCCATGCACGCAGCCAGACCGAGTAACCGGGCAGTGCGATTTCCAGGCGCAACCACTCACCATCATTCTTGCGCAAAGGCGTGATGGGTAATTGCCCCGGATCATTGTAGGGGTAGAGCGCCTGCTGCGCGCCATCCTTGTCGATCACCTGACGAAAATAGCCTTGCTGGTAGAGCAATCCCACACCGATCACCGGGACACCCAAATCACTGGCGGCCTTGAGCTGATCGCCGGCCACATTGCCCAATCCGCCTGAGTAAATAGGCAAGGCTTCGCTCAACATGAACTCCATACTGAAATACGCGACACAGGTAAGCGGCGTTTGCGGGTAAGTCTGTTGAAACCACGCCGGTGCCGCGGCGGCATCCCGTCTGACCTGCACCAGTTTGTCAACGCTCTTGCGAAAAACAGGCTCAGCCAAAACTTTTTCGAGTTTTTCCCGTGAAACCGTCTGCAAGACAACCCATGGATTTTGCGTCAGATCCCAGAGTGCGGAATCAAGCTGTCGCCACAGGTCATCGGCGCCATGATTCCACGCCGAGCGCATATCCAGCGCAAGCTCGGACAGTCTATCGAAACCCTCGATGTCCTTGGATAAAAGACGCTGCCCGATATGAGTACCTGGTGTTGGTTCGCTCACGGTTTCTCCTCCGTTTCCGCCCCTGATGCCGCCAGAGCGGTACTGACGATGGTCTGTGCTTCAGACTGGATGCGGCGCAAGTGTTCCTCGCCTCGGAAACTCTCCGCATAAATCTTGTAGATGTCTTCGGTGCCGGAAGGGCGTGCTGCAAACCAGCCATTCTCGGCAATCACTTTCAGCCCGCCAATGGATGCGCCGTTACCGGGAGCCTGGGTAAGAATGCTTTGAATATGTTCACCCGCCAGCTCGGAAGATTTTATTTGCCGGGGTGAAAGTTTGGCCAGCCTTTTCTTTTGCTCCGCAGTGGCGGGAGCCTCAATGCGATCATAAACCGGTTCACCGAGTTCGCGCACAAGGTCACGATAAATCTCTCCGGGGTCGCGTCCCATGCGCGCAGTAATCTCTCCCGCCAGCAAGGCCGGCACAAGGCCATCCTTGTCCGTTGTCCAGGCGCTGCCATCTCGCCTGATGAACGAAGCCCCCGCACTCTCCTCACCGCCAAAGCCGAGTGAGCCGTCGAGCAGGCCATCGACAAACCACTTGAAACCAACCGGTACTTCATAAAGATTGCGGCCAAGTTTCGCCGTGATGCGATCGATCATCTGGCTGCTGACGACCGTTTTGCCTACCATCGCACTTTTACTCCATTCCGATCTGTGCTGGAATAAATAGAAAATGGCGACAGAAAGATAATGGTTGGGCGGCAGCAAGCCCGCGTTTCGCGTAACGATTCCATGCCTGTCATGATCGGTATCGCAAGCGAAGGCGATGTCATAGCTATCCTTGATGTCAATCAGACCCTGCATCGCGTAAGGCGATGACGGATCCATACGAATTCTGCCGTCCCAATCGACCGTCATAAAGCGAAAGGTCGGATCGACCGTATCATTTACCACGGTGAGATTCAGACCATAGCGCTCGGCAATCGGTTCCCAATAGTGAACGCCGGCGCCACCCAACGGATCTACGCCGATACGGATATTCGCGCCGCGAATGGCGTCCATGTCGATGATATTATCGAGATCACTCACATAAGTATTGAGATAGTCGTGTTTGTGCGTCGTGGTTGCGTGCAGCGCTTTCTGGAAAGAAATTCTTTGCACGCCATCAAGATTGTTCTTCAAAAAAACATTGGCGCGGGCTTCGATCCATCCGGTCACGTCATTGTCCGCCGGCCCGCCATTGGGCGGGTTGTACTTGAAGCCGCCGTTGTCAGGCGGATTGTGCGAAGGGGTGATGACGATGCCGTCAGCCAGACCTTGGTCACGCCCGCGGTTATAGGCGAGTATCGCGTGCGAAATGACCGGCGTAGGTGTGTACTCATTCTTGTCCGCGATCATGACGTCCACGCCGTTGGCAGCCAACACTTCGAGCGCGCTGGCAAACGCGGGTTCTGAAAGCGCGTGCGTATCGATGCCCAGATACAATGGGCCACTAATGTTTTTCATTTTTCGGTAATCGCAAATGGCCTGACTGATGGCCAGCACATGCCATTCGTTGAAGCTGATTTCAAACGCGGAGCCGCGATGTCCTGATGTACCAAATGCGACGCTTTGCGCGGGTATCGCAACATCCGGAATATTCGTGTAATAGGCTGTGATAAGTCTGGAAATATTGACCAGCATCGACGGTTGGGCGAGTTTGCCCGCGAATGGACTTGTTTTCATTTCCACGTCATCTCCAACATGATTGATTGTGCTCGGAAGCAAGAAAATTTGCCAACAGGACATTGGCGCGCGCGCAGACATTGTCGACGGTAAAACCGTATTCGCGCAGCACGACTGCCGCTGGCGCGGAAGCACCGAAGCGTTCTACACCGAGCATGTCACCGTGTGCGCCGGTGTAACGATCCCAGCCTTGCGATATCCCCAATTCAACCGCAAGCCGCGCACCGACCTCCGGGGGCAGCACCGCATCGCGCTCGGATTGCGGCAAGGCAGC
>JAJYHV010000001.1 GCA_021790515.1 Pseudomonadota bacterium | reverse complement strand
CTTCCCTAAGATATTGGAGACTTTTCAAAATTCGAGGCGATTCTGTTTTTAACTGCTACAAAGTCAGTCCCGGCTGCTTGCTTTCTAAAAAACCATGGTTTGTAGCATATTGCCGTAACTTATTTTGGTTTTGGCCTGAATGGCGTTATCATGGGAGTGAAATGAGGAGAATCATGTGTGGCTCCGCACTGGATGCACCATCACTTTTGACATAAGCATCGATACACCTTTCATTCTCATGTTGCGTCCGCGTAGCGGTATGGAGCAATGGGTGGCGCGTGAATCTTATACCTTGAAACCCAGTGTGCTGGTTGTTGAATACACCGACAACTATGGCAACCTGTGCCAACGTCTGATTGCTCCGCCTGGCGAGTTTTTCATACACACTTCTGCCGATATCCAGATTTCGGACGTCATTGATGTTTGTCCGGGTGCTCCTTTTGAAAAGGTACAGAATTTACCTGATGCCGTTCTGACCTATCTGCTGCCGTCCCGCTATTGCGAGTCGGACAAATTTATCTCGTTGGGGCAGGAAATTGTAGCCGGAGCAACGCCGGGTTATGATCAGGTGGCGGCGATAGAAAGCTGGATTCGCGAACAGATCCAGTTCAGTCCGGATTCCGGCCATTTTCAGCTGTCTGCAGTAGAGGTCAATCAGCAGCGCGAAGGAGTTTGTCGTGAGCTGGCGCATCTTGGCATCGCCCTGTGCCGGGGGCTATGTATCCCGGCGCGCATGGTGGTAGGCTACCTGCATGAACTGGAACCCATGGACTTTCATGCCTGGTTTGAAGCTTATGTGGGCGGGCGCTGGTATACTTTTGACGCCAGTCAATCCCGGCTCAAGGCCGGACGGGTTGCGGTTGCATATGGCCGCGACGCTGCCGATGTGGCCATTTTCAATCAGTTTGGTCCGGCCGTGTATCCGCGAGAAATGGTCGTTCACGTTGAGAAGCTTGCAATCGCGCCTGATTGAATGCCATGCAACGCCTGCGTATCAGCCACTTGACTCAATACGATTTTCCTGCACGGGTCAGACTCAATCCACATCAGTTACTGCTGCGTCCGCGCGAAGGCCACGATGTCCGTATCGAATCTTCCCAGCTAAACATTTCACCGGCCCACAACATTCACTGGCAACGCGATGTATATGATAATTCGTTGGCTGTCGTTGATTTTCCACTCATGGCTGACAGGCTTATCATTACCAGCGAAGTCGTCATCCAGCATTATGAACAGGCACCTTATAATTTTCTGCTGGAGACTTATGCCGCGAACTTTCCTTTTGTATATACGAAAAACGACCAGATCGATCTGGCCGCGTTTCAGCGACCGCTGTTTGATACCAATCTGCTGAAAATCTGGTTGCAGGAGTTGAATCTGTCCGGTATGAATACCATTGC
This sequence comes from Pseudomonadota bacterium, assembly GCA_021790515.1. Taxonomy (GTDB): domain Bacteria; phylum Pseudomonadota; class Gammaproteobacteria; order Burkholderiales; family Sulfuriferulaceae; genus Sulfuriferula. The sequence continues at coordinate 12,321 of JAJYHV010000001.1, read as the reverse complement.
TGCTCTGGTCAAACTGAACCAGACCATTCAGAGAACCTTTCAATACCGGATGCGAGAAGAAGCCGGTGTTCAGCCGCCGGCGAGCACCCTGCACAAACGCAGTGGTTCGTGCCGCGATTATGCGACTTTGTTTATCGAAACCTGCCGTTGCATGGGGCTGGCGAGCCGCTTTGTCAGCGGTTATCTGCATGCCCCGGCAACAGAAGCTGGCCACGCCTCAACCCATGCATGGGCAGAAGTCTATTTACCCGGTACCGGATGGAAGGGTTTCGACCCCACAAGCGGAGTAATCACCGGCAACCAGCACATTGCCGTAGCCGTTGCGCGCAACCCCGAAACCATTCCTCCAGTTTCTGGCAGCTTCACTGCGTCGTTCGCCGCCAATCCGTCCATGCTGGTTGATGTACAAGTCAACCTGCTCGGTTCGGGTTGAATCATTATCTTGCCATAACACTTGCCATAACATCAGCAAACCGAGGTGAGTGGAATTCAAAAACAGGAATTTTCTCGACCATCCTGACACAGGGGGAGATCCTTGCGCGTGCGACAAGTTTTTGACTGTCAACCCGTACTCCAGCCACGCGGGCGAATCATGCCGGCGATCTTGCAAGTCTGCTTCACGTAACCGTAGGGAAACAGGCGAAACAGGCGCTCCTTGGCGGTTTTCTTGCTCATGTCATGGTGGTTGGCCAGATAATCGACGACGTGCCGGACATCAGGGGCTACCTGATGTTCTTGCCAGTATTCACGCATAAAGTGCAGAATGGGCAGAAATTCGTCGTTCCATGCCAGATTTTCTTCCTCGGCTAATTGATGGGCCAGTGTTTCGTCCCATGCCTCCGGGTCGGTAAGATAGCCTTCGGCATCACGCTGTGTTGTAATGGACATGTTCGTTTTTATGCTCCTGTTTTGGTCGATTTCAGGATAAGGTTGAGCTAGCGTAACAGGGCGGGTAAACTTTGATCAAGTGATATTATTTGATGGTTTGAATCGGAGTTTTCGATATATGGACAGCGATCAAGCCAAAACTTTTCTGGCTATAGCCGCTTCCGGCAGTTTTCAGGCGGCATCTGAACACTTGCATGTGACGCAATCCACCGTGAGCGCTCGTATCCAGCGTCTGGAGGAGGTATTAGGGGTGCGGCTGTTCGTGCGCAACCGGTCCGGTGCCTCGCTGACCGCGGCCGGGCGGCGCTTTGTCGAATATGCCAAGCGGTTGGTGTTGACCGCCGAGCAGGCCCGGCACCATGTCAGCCTGCCGAGCCGGTATTGCGCTACCTTGCGCATCGGTGGCCGGATTGCGCTTTGGGAAGGTTTGTTGTCGGTTTGGCTGCACTGGGTGCGCGAACAGGCGAAGGATGTCGCCATTCACGCTGAAATCGGGTTTGAGGAGGATCTGATGCGGCGTCTGATTGAGGGCACGCTGGATATTGGTCTGATGTATACCCCAAGCCACAGTCCAGGATTGGTTGTCGAGCATTGGTTCGACGAAATATTGGTGCTGGTCAGCAGCTGTCCGGATGTTACCCGACCGGAGGACGATCATGACGATTATATTTATGTTGAATGGGGCGCAGCGTTTGACATCCAGCACACACGAAGTTATCCCGATCTGGAGCCGCCGCCGCTGACGGTCAACATCGGCTGGCTGGGGGTGCAACTCATGCTGGCCAATGGTGGAACCTGTTACCTGCCGGCTCGTATGGCAAAGCCCTTGATCGAGTCCGGCAGGTTATACGCCGTGACTGACGCGCCGCGTTATCCGCTCCCAGTGTATATGGTTTATGCCAAGGAAACGGACAATCCGGTCATTCATCAGGCGCTGAATGGTCTGCGCATGCTGTCGTGTGATACCGGAACCTTTGTAAATTCATAGGGATTGGCGTATGCTGCGGATGCTCTCCAAGCAACGAAAAGGGAAACCAGTATCGCAGGAATAATAAAATGGTCTATCCGGAAAAGCGGGGAGTGTCTGAAGCGTGGCCATCGTTGCGACGGAACCGCAATAAATAAAAATTTATTTATATTCAATAAATTATAACAAATTCTGGCGGAGAGGGAGGGATTCGAACCCTCGATAGACTTGCGCCTACGCCTGATTTCGAGTCAGGTACATTCAACCACTCTGCCACCTCTCCGCAGCCCGTGATTGTAACGTTTTCTTTGACAGAATCAAAGCATTCTGTTTTCATTTGCTCGATGAAGCCTGATTTTGATCAATTCTTGTTGTTCCGTTGGCTAACTTTGCTGACGCTGGCGGGTTGTTTGGCGCTGGCCGGATGCAAGGTGCCGCTGGCTTTGCATGCACCGGTGGCTGCGCCAGGGAAAACAGGTGAATTGGTGGTGGTTTCGCGGCAGGGGGTTGCTGGTCGCTTTGAAGACGGCGATGGCAAGTATGCCGGGCTGGAAAATGATCTGGTGACGATGTTTGCCCGTCAGTATGGTTATCGGGTACGTTGGTTGATGGCTGGCGATGTGGCCGGAATGGTATCGTTGATGCAGCAGTACCAGGCACATTTGCTGGCAGCAGGGCTTAAGTTGTCGCGACAGAGTGTGGCTGGGTTGGAGGTGAGCGCGCCCTATTTGTCGATACACGAAGTCCTGGTTTGTAATACGTTGGTAAAATGTCCTGTTTCTCCGTCTGATTTGTCCGGGTTGCGTGTGGCCGCAGTGGCAGGTTCGCAGCATGTCGATACTTTACAATTATTGGCGCGACAGATTCGCGGTTTGCATTGGGTGGCGGTGGATCATGCCTGGGATGATCAGTTGCTGGAACGGTTGTCTCTGGGTGAGTTTGACGCCGTGTTGGTGGATTCCACGGCGTGGGCGGGGGCGCGGTATTTATATGCCAATCTGACGCCATCTGTTGTTGCTCTGAATGGCGTGGAAACCTTGCGCTGGGGATTTCCACCGCATGCCGACTCGCGTTTGCGCGCGCAGGTACGCCAGTTTCTGCAACAGGTTGTGGCGAACGGACAGTTGCACCAGATGATTGAACGTTATTATGGTTTTACCAATCGTCTGGAAGATACGGACATTCGTGAATTTTTGCATCAGATGTCTCATACATTGCCCCGGTTTCGTTCGGTATTTTATGATGCCCAGGTGGTGTCGGGCATCGATTGGCGTTTGCTGGCGGCGATCAGTTATCAGGAATCACATTGGGATCCTTTTGCGACGTCGCCAACCGGTGTGCGCGGGATGATGATGATGACCGGGGACACGGCGGATAAAATGGGCATTACCAACCGGTTGGATGTTCGGCAAAGCGTGGTGGGTGGCGCCATGTACCTGTCGCAGTTGATGGCAATGCAAAATGTCCCGGACGATGATCCGGACAGGGTCTGGCTGGCTTTGGCGGCTTACAATCAGGGGCAAGGACATTTGGAAGATGCACGTTCACTGGCTCGCCATCAGCGTTTGAATCCGGATGCCTGGTGTGATGTCAAACAGACGTTGCCGTTGCTTTCCGGCAATAGCCATCTGGTTGATGGTTATACTTATTGTCGGGGAGGGGAGGCGGTTATTTTTGTTGAAAGTATTCGTACCTATTATGCTATCCTGAAAAAATATGAACCCGCTTGGCAGCCGCTGACGGAAAATTGACCCAATATTGAAAACAATGCGACGATCTTCCTCCTCCTCCTCTTCTTCTTCTGATCTTGGCCCGCAGGGCACTGCCGATTGGCGCACATTACGAACGTTGTTGCCCTATTTGTGGGAATACAAATGGCGGGTGGTGATTGCGCTGACTTTTCTGATTGCAGGGAAACTGGCGGTGGTGGGGTTGCCGATTATTCTCAAGCAATTGGTCGATAAACTGGGGCAGCATGATTTGCGGCGGGTCATTCCTCTTGGGTTGCTTTTGTCGTATGGGGCCTTGCGGCTTGCCAGCACCATGTTTTCCGATTTGCGCGATATCGTGTTCGCTCGCGTGACCCAGCGCGCCATCCGGCGTGTTGGTCTGGAAGTGTTCCGGCACTTACATAATCTGTCGTTGCGTTTTCACCTGGAACGCCAGACCGGTGGGGTGACGCGTGATATCGAGCGAGGAACGCGTGCGATTTCGTCGTTGATTCATCTGTCGCTGTTTTCGGTGTTGCCGACGTTGTTGGAAATCACCATGGTATCCGGTATTTTGCTGGTACGTTTTGATTGGACATATGCTGCCATTACATTGGCTGCGTTGGTGATTTATGTGGTGTTGACGCTGACCATTACGGAGTGGCGTACCCATTTGCGCCGCAAGATGAATGAAATGGATTCGCTGGCCAATACCCGTGCAATCGATAGTTTGCTGAATTATGAAACAGTCAAATATTTCAATAATGAGAACTGGGAGGCAGACCGTTACGACCATCATTTGCGTGACTGGGAAACGGCAGCGGTCAAAAATCAGGTGTCGCTCGGTTTTTTGAATGTGGCGCAGGCATTGGTGATTGCCGTGGCCATTACCTTGATGTTGACCCGTGCTTCTGCTGGTGTAGTGGCAGGCAAGTTGACGGTGGGTGATTTGGTGATGGTCAATGCATTTTTGATGCAGATGTTCATTCCGCTCAATTTTCTGGGTGTCATGTATCGAGAGATAAAGCAGTCACTGACAGATATCGAACGCCTGTTCGTCATTTTGCGTGCCAACCGTGAAGTTGCCGACGTGCCGGATGCCCGCCCCCTGCGTTTGCAGGGGGGTGAATTGCGTTTTGAGCATGTGGCGTTTGCATACGATACACAACGTCCGATTTTGCATGATGTCAGTTTTACAATTCCTGCCGGGCAGACGTTGGCCGTCGTGGGGGCGAGTGGCGCGGGAAAATCCACGTTGGCGCGTTTGTGTTATCGGTTTTATGATGTGAGCGCCGGGATGATTCGTATCGATGGCCAGGACATTCGGGAGTTGTCTCAGGCCAGTTTGCGGGCAGCCATTGGTATCGTTCCTCAGGATACGGTCTTGTTTAACGATACGATTTACTACAATATTGCCTATGGACGGCCGCAGGCGAGCAGGGAAGAAGTCGTGGCTGCGGCGCGCTCCGCCCATATTTTCGGGTTTATCGAGTCGTTGCCACAAGGGTGGGACACGGTGGTGGGTGAGCGCGGACTGAAATTGTCCGGTGGTGAAAAACAGCGTGTGGCGATTGCGCGCACGATACTTAAAAATCCGGCCATTTTGATTCTGGACGAGGCGACTTCCGCGCTGGATTCGCATACTGAGAAGATTATTCAGGCAGAATTAAGGGAAATCTCCTACAATCGCACCACGTTGATTATTGCGCACCGTCTGTCCACGATTGTGGACGCAGATACCATTCTGGTGATGGAAGGTGGGCAAATCATCGAGTCCGGTACCCATCGGGCGTTGCTTGCGCAACAAGGTGCGTATGCCCGATTGTGGGCGTTGCAGCAAGAAGAACAACCTGTCGCTGATGAAGCGGCAATTATCATGGAGGGTCAATGATGACCAAGCAGGAACTGGCTGTACTGAACGAAGAATTTGGCATGATTAGCACGCTGGATATTAGAGAGGTGTCAGGTGTGCCTGTCATTTTTGTCAGCACGCCGGATGCCCATGCACGTATCGCTTTGCAGGGTGGGCAAGTATTGTCGTGGCAGCCTGCCGGACATTCTGCTGTGTTGTGGACTAGCAAGGCGGCAGTGTACCAGACCGGCCGTGGGGTGCGCGGCGGCGTGCCCGTGTGTTGGCCATGGTTTGGTACAGGAGATGGAGGGCAACCCGCTCACGGTTTCGTGCGCACCCGTATGTGGCAGTTGCGTGAGACCAACTGGCTTGGTAATCAACTGATCATTCGATTGGGTATTCAGGATGACGAAGAAACCCGTAAGATATGGAATCATTCTTTTGATTTGGAATTACAGGTAATTATTGGCCGTACGCTGGTCATGCGTCTGGTTTCGCACAATACTGGCAGTCAATCCATGACCCTTACTGAAGGGTTACATACGTATTTTAATGTTGGCGATATTGCCAATACCGAAGTCACAGGGCTTGCCAGAACGCTTTATCTGGACAAACTGCACAACATGGATCGGCACATGCAGTCTGGCGCAGTGTTCTTTGACGGCGAGACCGACCGCATTTATCTGGATACGGATTCTATTTGTGTGATTCATGACCGTGGGCATGATCGCCGTATCGGCATTCGCAAATCGGGTAGTCTGAGCACGGTGATCTGGAATCCATGGCGGGACAAAGCGGCTGGATTCACCGACATGCAACCAGATGAGTATAAACAGATGTTGTGTGTAGAGACCTGCAATGCGGCGAGTAATCAGGTGGTGGTTGATCCGGGCAAACAACACGTGATGGAAGCAGAAATTCTGGTGGAAACCGGAACGACGCGACCATGACGTGTTGGTCGTTCAATTTGCCCGTATGGGTTGGGTGACGCTGAGCGGGGAGATGGTCCTGTCCGCAAAAATGAGGTGCTGTTGATGTGGCGTCAGGTGATGCGTTTGCCTCGTACTGTCTGGTTGTTGGGGTTTGTCAGCCTGTTTAATGACGCAACCAGTGAGTTGGTGTATCCGTTGGTGCCTTTGTTTTTGACCTCGGTTCTGATGGCCGGCCCCAAGATGCTGGGCTTGATTGAGGGGATTTCTGAAGCAGCAGCAAGCTTGCTGAAGTTGTTTTCCGGGGTGTTGATGGACCGTGTCGGGCATGCCAAGGCATGGGTAGCAGTGGGTTATGGATTGGCAGCTTTTTCAAGGCCACTGTTTTATGTGGCGGCCAGTTGGCCTATGGTTTTGGCTTTGCGTTTTGCGGATCGCGTGGGTAAAGGTTTGCGCAGTTCACCGCGCGATGCTTTGCTGGCAGCGGCAATAGCGCCTGCACAGCGCGGTTTGGCGTTCGGGTTTCACCGGGCGATGGATAATGCAGGCGCAGTATTGGGGCCGTTGTTTGCTGCGGTGTTGTTGGCGCGCGGCATGCCGTTACGCGAGGTGTTTTTGTGGGCGCTGTTACCGGGTGCGGTGACATTATGGTTGGTCAGTCGCGTGCAAAACGATTCGTCTGTACCACATAAAAAACCGACGGTCTTTTCGTGGCATCTTGGTGGATTTCCACCGGTATTTCGACGTTACTTGTTGGTGTTGGCATTGTTTACGTTGGGAAATTCTTCCAATATGTTTTTGTTGCTGCGCGCGCGGAGCTTGGGGTTGCCTGCATATCAGGTTCCCCTGTTGTGGGCGTTGACATCTGTGGTGGCCATGCTGTTGTCGACGCCTTTGTCGGCGTTGTCCGATCGTTTCGGGCGCAGTCGTTTGTTGCAGGCGGGCTGGCTGCTGTACGCCATATTGTATGCCGTGCTGGGTTGGATGGGAGGTGCGCTGCCCGTGGTATGGCTGGTGTTTGCTGTATATGGCGTGTTTCTGGCGGCAACAGAAGGAGTGGAAAAGGCGCTGGTGGCGGATCTGGCGCCTGCCGAGCAGTTGGGAACCGCCTACGGTTGGTTCAATTTGACCGCAGGCGCGGTTCTATTGCCTGCATCGCTGTTATTTGGCTGGCTGTGGCAATCTGTTTCTGTTGCCACAGCTTTTTCCTTTTCCGCCATTTGTGCTTCGCTGGCACTGATCCTGTTGCGCTTCTGGGTGCTGCTTCCTGCGCAGAAAACCACGGTGCACCGGTAGCGCACTCACCGGGTCAGTTAAAGAAGGCTTTTACTTTTTCCATGAAAGATTTCGCCTTTGGGTTGTGGCGCGCGTTGTCGGTTTGGTTGATGCTCTCCAGTTCACGCAGCAGTTCTTTTTGGCGTTCGGTCAGGCTGACCGGGGTTTCAATCATGATATGGCAGTGCAGGTCGCCAGGTGCTTGGGCACGGATACCATGAATTCCTTTGCCGCGCAGGCGGAACACTTTACCAGTTTGTGTTTCTGCGGGAATTTTGATGCTGGCATGACCATCGAGTGTCGGAATGACGATTTCGCCGCCGAGGGCTGCAGTGGTGAAGCTGATAGGCATTTCGCAGTGCAGGTCGTTGTGGTCACGCTGGAAGACAGGATGGGGTTTGAGGTGAATCACGACATACAGGTCACCTTTCGGGCCATGGTTGGCGCCTATCTCCCCTTCGCCAGACAGTCGGATGCGATCGCCATTGTCTACTCCGGCCGGAATGTGGACGGATAGGGTTTTGTGACGTTTGACGCGCCCGGAGCCATGGCATTCGGTGCAGGGCGATGGAATGATCTTGCCGCTGCCATGACATTTCGGACAAGCTTGCTGAATCGAGAAAAAACCTTGTTGCATGCGAACCTGACCATGTCCGCCACAGGTGGGGCAGGTGGTAGCGCTGGTGCCGGGGCGTGCGCCGGTGCCGTGGCAGGTGTCGCATTCTTCTTGTGTGGGGACGCGGATACGGGTTTCTGTGCCACGCGCGGCTTCTTCCAGCGTAATTTCCAGGTTGTATTGCAGATCGGCGCCACGATTACTGGTGCGTCCTCCGCGCCCGCCCGCGGTAGCACCAAAAATATCACCGAAAATATCGCCAAATGCGTCGGCAAACGGGTTGCCGCCCATGCCGCCACCCATGCCGGCACCTTGATCGACACCAGCATGACCGTATTGATCGTAAGCAGCACGTTTCTGGCTGTTTGACAGCGTTTCGTAGGCTTCTTTGACTTCTTTGAACTGTTCTTCCGCTTTTGGGTTGTCCGGGTTGCGATCCGGATGGTATTTCATCGCCAACCGACGATATGCTTTTTTCAGATCGTCTTCGCCGGCATCGCGGTTGATACCCAAAACTTCGTAATAGTCACGTTTAGCCATAATTTGTCATATCCGAAAAGTTGAACAGGTGGCTGGATGCGCGACATCCAGCCACCTGGGTTCCAATTTTAGGCGGTGTTGCCTGCCCGTTAATTGAAGTTATTTTTTGTCTTTAACTTCCTCAAATTCAGCATCGACCACGTCATCGTCTTTCGCCTGACTGTGGGCAGCGCCATCGGCACTTTGTGCCGAGGCGGCAGCCTGCATGTGTTCTCCCAGTTTCATGGCGGCTTCGCTCAATGCCTGTGCTTTGGCTTCGATATCTGCTTTGTCGTTGCCTTTGACGGCGGCTTCTGCGGCGACAATGGCGGCTTCGATACGCGATTTTTCATCGGCAGGAACTTTATTACCGTATTCTGCCAGCGATTTTTTCGTGGTGTGAATCAGGTTATCGCACTGATTCCGGGTTTCAACCAGTTCACGCGCCTGACGGTCTTCCTCGGCATGGGCTTCTGCATCTTTGACCATGTTCTGGATTTCGGCTTCGGAAAGTCCGGAACTGGCTTGAATGCGAATCTTGTTTTCTTTGCCAGTGGCCTTGTCACGTGCCGAAACGTGCAGGATGCCATTGGCGTCGATGTCGAAAGTGACTTCGATTTGTGGCATGCCGCGCGGAGCAGGCGGAATGTCTGACAAGTTGAACTGTCCGAGGCTCTTGTTGCCGGCAGCCATTTCACGCTCGCCTTGCAGCACATGGATGGTGACAGCGTTCTGGTTGTCATCGGCAGTCGAGAAAACCTGACTGGCTTTGGTCGGGATGGTGGTGTTCTTTTGGATGAGCTTGGTCATCACGCCACCCATGGTTTCGATACCCAATGACAGCGGAGTCACGTCCAGCAACAGCACATCCTTGACTTCACCTTGCAGAACACCCCCCTGAATCGATGCCCCTACAGCGACGGCTTCATCGGGGTTGACGTCACGACGGGGATCTTTGCCGAAGAATTCGCGCACTTTTTCCTGAACCTTTGGCATGCGGGTCATGCCGCCGACCAGGATGACGTCGCCGATGTCGCCAATCGAAACGCCGGCATCCTTGATCGCCAATTTGCATGGTGCAATGGTGCGTTCGATCAATTCTTCCACCAGACTTTCAAATTTGGCGCGGGTGATTTTTACCGCCAGATGTTTGGGGCCGGAGGCATCTGCCGTGATGTAGGGCAGGTTGACTTCGGTTTGTTGCGCTGATGACAGTTCGATTTTGGCTTTTTCGGCCGCCTCTTTCAGGCGTTGTAATGCCAGCATGTCATTGCGCAGGTCGATACCTTGTTCTTTCTTGAACTCGTCGGCCAGAAAGTCGATGATGCGTTGGTCAAAATCTTCGCCACCCAGGAAGGTGTCACCATTGGTGGACAAAACTTCGAACTGGTGCTCGCCTTCGATTTCTGCGATGTCGATGATGGAAATGTCGAACGTGCCGCCACCCAGGTCATAAACAGCAATTTTGCGGTCGCCTTCTTTTTTGTCCATGCCAAATGCGAGTGCGGCCGCGGTTGGTTCGTTGATGATGCGTTTGACTTCCAGTCCGGCGATGCGACCGGCATCTTTGGTGGCTTGGCGCTGGCTGTCGTTGAAATAGGCCGGCACTGTGATGACGGCTTCTGTCACGGGTTCGCCAAGGTAATCTTCGGCGGTTTTTTTCATTTTGATGAGCACCTGAGCCGATACTTCCGGTGGCGACATTTTTTTGTTGCGCACTTCTACCCAGGCGTCGCCGTTGTCGGCCTTGACGATTTTGTACGGCATCAGGTTGATGTCTTTTTGCACTTCTTTTTCTTCAAAGCGACGACCAATCAGACGTTTGACGGCGAACAGAGTGTTTTTCGGGTTGGTGACAGCTTGCCGTTTGGCGGCAGCGCCAACCAGAATTTCGCCATCTTCGGCATATGCGACGATGGAAGGGGTGGTGCGAGCACCTTCGGCATTTTCAATCACTTTGGCGCTGCCATTTTCCATGATGGAGACGCAAGAGTTGGTGGTGCCCAGGTCGATGCCAATGATTTTTCCCATGTTTCATCCTTTATCATAAATCCAGTTGTCAGCTATCTTGAGGTGAAGGTGCTAAAGTTCAAGATGTCCTTGATACAATGCGGCCTGTTTTGGTCAGCGCGCTTTGGCCACAGTTACCAGTGCGGGACGAATGATGCGGTCCTGTAACAGGTAACCTTTTTGCAGGGTGGCAACGACGGTGTTGGGTTCGGCGTCGGATTCCACCATGCTGATGGCCTGATGTTTGTGTGGATCGAATTTCTCGCCGATCGGGCTGATTTCTTTCAGTCCGGATTTCTCAAACGCGGCGTTGAGCTGTTTCAATGTCAGCGCAACGCCACTGTGCAATGTTTCGCGGTCGGATTGCTGATCGGCCAGTGCGGCTTCCAGACTGTCTTTGGCTGCCAGCAATTCGGTCGCAAAATTTTCCACGGCGTATTTGTGCGCGTTAGCGATGTCGATTTGTGCCCGTTTGCGAATGTTGTCGGCCTCGGCGCGTGCACGCAGCCAGGCGTCGTGATGTTCTTGTGCCAGCAGTTCTGCTTGCCGTAATGCCTGTTCAGGGCTGGGCGATGATTCAGTGTCCCCGTGCGGTACATGCTGGCCTTCAGCGTTGTCGGCGGTATTGGCGGTATGGTTTTCGTCAGGCATGAAAAACTCCTTAGTTTTGGTTGTTCCGTCAAATGGGGTGGTGTGGCGCTATTTTCAAGCGCAAAAGGTAAAAAATGGTGTGATGATTTTGCGACGGGTGAACATTTGTCCGCGCATTCCCCTTGCTAGGTGAGTTCCGAGCCAGCCTTGCACCAGCAGGGGGTCAAGCGGACGGTTGGGGGTTTGACTTGGCTTTTTTTGCCGCCGATTTTGCGAGGTGTCGCGTCGCGACATCCCTGCGAACACCATTTCTTGCGTGCTCTGCCGTACCCTGTGCATCCACGTATGCTCGAACAGTCTCAAGCGTTGCGCCACCCACTGAGCCTACGAAGTAGGCCCGGTGCCAGAATAGAGGTTTGCTGTAAAATTTGCCAAGATGTTCAGCGAATCTATTTCGCGTGCGCCTTGCGCTGGCCGTTTTTAGATTATTGATCAGCACCGATATATCCAGTGCCGGATGTATATCAACAAGCAGATGGACATGATCGGGTTCGCCGCCGAATTCAATCAACTTACAACGCCATCCTTCGAGTATTTCGCCAAAGGCTGCTTCCAGGTATTCCAGCAGTTCCGGTGTGAGCGTTTTACGTCGGTATTTGGTTACAAAAACGATATGTAGCTTAACGTTAAAAACGGCATGAGAACTAGATTTATTATTGTGTTCCATACTTGCGCCCTAAAAATTGTGGTAGTATATCACCTATGCAAATCGGAAATAGGTTTCGTTGTTACCCTACCCCTGCTCAGGAACAAATCCTGCTGCGGTGGATTGGTTGCCAGCGGCACATTTACAATGCCAAGGTGCGCGAAGACCAGTATTACCGCCGCTTTGCGCAGAAATCTTTGCAGCACGTCGGGCAGTATGCCCCGATAGACCAACAATACAGCCAGTTCAAAACTGACCT
>JAJYHV010000037.1 GCA_021790515.1 Pseudomonadota bacterium | reverse complement strand
CGCTTTCGTGATCCACCCAATACAGTTGGAAAACGCGCTTTGCAATATCCAACCCATATGTTGTAAAATTCATTTCAGCCCCTCCGTCCGTTCGTGGAAAAATCTCATTATCCCCACTTTGGCACCTGGATGCCGTCAGGTCCGCGAGGGGCTACCTCAATTATTAGTGCTTGCCCCTGCTCCCCGTGGAGGAGGGAGGCGTCCATCCCATCTTCCCTAGTCAATTTTTAACCGGTACAGATGGTCAATTTTTAACCGGTATCAGCACAATTGTAATGAGTGGTGGAATTCATTGGAATACGCAGCACAACCCATACAAAAAACGAGCAAAAGATGTCAATTTATTCTGGGTTGGCGTAAAATCCCGTATGGACAAAACAGGATCCGTACCCCATGAAAATATTACACAAACTCGGTGTCATCATCATCTGGGGCAGTGTTATGACCTGCCTTGTCGGCATCATCCTCGGATTTCGGCACATGGTGGTTTACCATGAACTCGATGACTGGTGGACCATCGTCCCTGCCAGCTTCTTTTCGTTGTTCGTTGGCGTAGCACTTGTTTATCTGGCGCGCGCAGACATTGAGGATCACAACCGTGAATGAGCATCAGAACGTACTGATTAACTTCTTTCCGATCTCCGTCTGTTGATTTCCCCTACGCTGATTCGGCCGGATTTTCCCGGCACGCAATTACTTCACTCCTGAAGCCTGTTGCTCCAGAAGTGTGCGAATCTGCTGCAATTGTGCCTGCCGCTCAGGCGGCAATCTGGGATATTCCAGCCTCAGGGTACGCAACGTCTGCAACACAACGGATGCCACCATCAAACGAGCATTTTCCTTGTCGTCAGCCGGGATGGCATACCAGGGTGAAGTTTCCGTACTGGTAGCGGACAAACATGCTTCATACGCGCGCATGTATTGCTTCCAATAGCGGCGTTCTTCGATGTCGGCCATACTGAGTTTCCAGTTTTTGTTCGTGTTATCAATACGGCGAAGAAAACGTTTGCGCTGTTCTTCCTCTGACAAGTGCAAAAAAAACTTGATGACGCGTGTGCCATTACGATGCAAATGCGCTTCGTTGTCCACGATAGAGCGATAACGCTCCTGCCAGAACTGCCCACTGGACAACGCTTCGTCTGGCAGCCCCTGATTCGCCAGCATTTCCGGATGTACGCGCACAATCAGCACTTCTTCATAATACGAACGATTGAAAATACCAATATGGCCACGCTCCGGCAAATCACGCGAAGTGCGCCATAAAAAGTCGTGTTCCAATTCACTTTCGCTGGGATGCTTGAAGCTATACACCTGACAACCCTGCGGATTAACCCCTGACATGACATGTCGGATGGTACTGTCTTTACCAGCCGCATCCATGGCCTGAAAGACCAGCAGGATGGCATATTTCGATGCCGCATAATGCAACTCCTGCAAGGCGCTGAGTTCCTCGACCTGTTCAGCCAATATGGCCTGATATTCCTGTTTTGATGTGTACCATGGCGCGACATGGGTAGGCCACTCATCCAGATTGACAATCGTACCAGGAAGAATCCTGAACTGCTCTATGTCTATTTTCATCGCCAATCACCCTCCATTTGCACTTCAAACCCGGCCAGCACATCAAACAACTCTTCATCGATATTGCTCTGCCGCACCCGCTGTCGAGTACGACGCAAATCCTCCAGCATACCATCAATATTTTTATCCGCACGCTGCATCGCAACGAGGCGACTGGCATTCTCGCTGGCCAACGATTCGGCACAGGCACGATACAGCGACACAAACAGGTACTCACGCACGAGTGCTTGCAAGGCCGGCACCCCGCCCAACAGTTCCGGCGTTCGCTTTCCCGGCCAGGGTTCAACAAACAATGTTTTCCGCCACATTTCGTCCAGCGGCAATAACCGCAACACGACAGGCTGACAGCTTTCCTTCGACAAAACGTGTTGATAAATAACCAGCAACGGCGTATCCGGCCGGCTCAGCAACCAGTTGTCCATTAAGGTCAACAATTGACTCACCAACGCTGTAATGGCCGATAACGCACTGGGAGCGGACAACACACTGGCTGGCGCAGGCAACACATCAGCCAAGCGAAAAGACAGACGCTCGCCGATGACCCAGAAAATGACCTGTGAATAAGTCGCCAGTGTCCGACCGGCAAACTCGGCCACCGCATCATTGAATTGTCCAACCAAACCCTGATCAGTGCCAAACAATACAACACCGACCTGTTCACTCATATGAACAAAAGAAGGCAGTGCCTCGTTTCGCAACGCCACGGCCAAACCATGCCTGACTGTGGCATGGTACATAGTCAACGCATCAATAGCCTGTTCATACTGAGCGATATTAGCCGCCGCAATCATTTTCATGGTACGCACCACCGATTTCAGCTCACCTGCCGAAACGATGTGGTGCTGCAATTCCGCGAGCGACTCGCTCATGTCGTCACGTCCGCCAATCTTGTTTGCAACGCCGTCTGCGCTACCACAAGCAGCGCCTGCCGATCCCCTGCCGAAAGCGGTTCATCGCCCTGCAAACGCTGGATCAACGCCACATCCAGCGTACTGACCGCTGCCCGCACCTTTTGCTCGGCTTGCGGCATCTCATCCCGCGAGATTCCGTCAAATGCCTTTCCGGTCAATGCCACCAGCACGATAATCTGCTCAAGCAATGACCATGGTTGATGCGCGGCCTGTTTCAAACAGGCACGAATGCGTTCGCCATGCACCAGAATCTGTCGACTGGTATCATCCAGACGTGCGCCAAAACGGGCGAAGCTTTCGAGTTCTTCAAACTGCGCATAGGCAAGCTTCAAATCACCAGTCAAGGTGTGATACGCCGCATGTTGCGCCTTGCCGCCCACTCTGGACACAGACCTTCCCACATCCACAGCAGGCAATACGCCCAACTCAAACAAATCCGGCGACAGATAAATCTGTCCATCGGTAATGGAAATCAGATTGGTCGGGATATATGCCGACATATCTTGCGCTTCAGTCTCGATAATAGGCAATGCGGTCAATGAACCGCCGCCCTGTTCCGGGCGCAAGCGGGTCGAGCGCTCCAGCAAACGCGAATGGATATAAAAAATATCGCCCGGATATGCTTCCCGACCCGGTGGCCGCCGCAACAACAGCGATAACTCACGGTAGGACCTGGCATGACTGATGAGGTCATCGTATACAATCAGCACATCACGGCCATGCGCCATAAACCATTCTGCAATGCTGGTGGCGGCATAAGGCGCAATATAAGACAACCCGGGCGCATCGCTACCACCCGATACCAACACCACCGTCCACGCCAATGCACCCGTTTCACGCAACGTCTGCACCACCTGTACCACACTGGCGGTTCGCTGACCAATGGCACAATACACGCACAACACATTCTGATCGCGCTGATTCAACAAGGCATCGAGCGCCAGCGTGGTTTTACCGGTTTGACGATCGCCCAGAATCAATTCGCGTTGTCCACGCCCGACCGGAATCATCGCATCAATTACCTTGATGCCTGTTTGCAAAGGCGCTTCCACTGGCAAGCGCTGCATGATCGATGGTGCCGGACGCTCAATCGGCCAACGCTCACCGGTCTCGGTCGAACCCAGGCTGTCGAGCGCTTCGCCCAACGGATTAATAACGCGCCCGATCAATGCCTCGCCAACCGGCACATCCATCACGCGACCCGTGCGCTCCACCCGCATTCCTGTTTGCAGGCGACTTTCGTCACCCAACAACACAACACCAATACCTGTTTCATCCAGATCAAAGACAATGCCATACAAACCGCCCGGGAACGCCAGTAATTCTTCATAACCGGCACCCAGCAAACCCTCCACCCGGGCAATGCCGCCGGCAATACGCGTGATAACACCGGATTCACGCCATTGCAATGCATTGTCATGCTGCGCCGCCTCTCCCAAGCGGGCAAATGCCGCATCAAAAGCCTGTCCCAGGACAGTATCAGCATCAACCATCATGCCTGCTCCCGCAACGCTGCCATCTGCGCAGGCAACGCCAAAACACGCGCCTCGAAATCATGTAAATAATCCCGTATATTCCAGGCCAACCGATGTGTTCCCACCTGCAATTCGATACCACACAACAAATCCGGCGCCTGCTCAAAATGCACGACCGGCAAATCCGGAAATATTGACTTCAACAAATCCAGCACCTGTTGCTGCTGTACCGCATCCAGTGCAAATACCGAACGAAACACCCCTGTTTGCGCACCCGCCTGTTCGGTCGACCATGGTTGTTTTTCCTCGGCATTCATTTGACGCAAACGCCGCCAAAACACGGCCAACATCGCCGATTGCAAATCTTGCTGCGCCAGATCACTTACCAGTTGTTGCGCAATCTGCAACACCTCATGACATGTCTGCCGTTTCAACGTATCCTGCAACCTCTGTAATTCGCTGACCAGACTGGCGTGCTGCATATCCTGCAATTGCTGCGCTGCCTGCTGCGCTGCGGCCAGAATTGCCGCTCGTTCATTTTCTGCCGCCACACGCGCCTGTTGTAACAAGGCATCCCGTTCACGTTGCCAGTCTTCCTGTTTCTGTTGCCAGCGTAACTGCTCCGCCTGTGCGTCCAGCGTAGCCTGCCGGGCTGTCGCTATTTCCTGCGCAATACGCGCCTCACGCGCAGCCATGGCGCGAAGCACCGGTCGGTATAAATAACGCCGCAACAACCAAATCAATACCAGAAAATTGACCAGTTGCGCGACAACAGTAAACCAGTCAATCAGCATACTGACAACTTATTTACCACCGGCAACGGCCAATGCATGACCGACGAATGGATTGGCAAACAATAGAATCATCGACACCACAAAAGCATAAATTGCAATGGACTCAATCATTGCCAACCCGACAAACAAAGTCCGGGTAATCACGTTCGCCGCCTCCGGTTGCTGCGCCAGCGCGGCCAGTGCTGCTGCCACTGCCCGGCCTTCACCCAAACCAGGGCCGATACTGCCCAAGCCTATTGCCAACCCACTGGTCACAATCGATGCCACGGCTATCCAGCTTGCTCCATCCATCATACGCCCCTATACCTTTTCCATTTCACGTTCACCCGCGACTGCGGCGATATACACCATCGTCAGAATACTGAAAATATACGCCTGCACCATCCCGGTCAACAATCCCAAGAGTTTCATGACCACTGGAAAAAACAGGGGCGCAATGCTCAGCAAGATACCCAGAATCATACCGTCACCCATCATATTGCCAAACAACCGCATCGCCAATGCCAGCGTACGGGTCAATTCACTGATAATATTGAACGGTAGCATGATTGGCACCGGCTGCAAATACTCACGCAACCACGCCCCCACTCCGCGCACGCGAATACCGAACAGCGGCACAGCAACCAACACACAGATAGCCAATGCTGCTGTCGTGGACAAAGAAGCCGTCGGCGGTTCATAACCCGGCAAAATGGTTGCCAGACTCGATGCAGCGACAAACAGAAACACAGTACCCACAAACGGCAAGTAGCGCTCGGTGTCCGCAAGCCCCACCTCACGCATCTGCTCGTCCATGAATGACACCAGCCACTCCAGCAAACTTCGACCATGCGCCATTATCCTGCCATCGTGTGACAAAGGACGCGCCATGTTGTGCGTCAGCAACCGTGACAGCACAGTCAAAACGATCATCAATCCCCACGTCGTCGCGATAGTGAGATTGATTTTCAGGCCATGCCATGCCCAGAGCACAGTCTGATCAGAACTCAGTTGCATGACAGCAAATCTCCTGATGGGTCTTGCTACACATCATGCCGTACATCATCTGGCAAGCCACCGACCATACGCCGCCTGCCCCACCAACTGCTCACCACCTGTGCCAGCGCAAACCCGAGGGTCAACAACAACCAGCGCAACCCGTCACGTCGGGCAATGGCATAAAACACGACCAGCAACAGCGCGCTGCGTAACGCAAGGCTGCCAAACAGCCACAAGGCAGGCCGACGGCTTGATACTGACCGTCGCACCGTCCACCACAATCCGGCAAAAAACAGTATGCCCAATGCAAACCCGCAACCGACCCAACCAATACCCCACCCATTGATATTCATGGCTTGTCCTTGGCCTGTCCGTCCTTGGCCTGTCCGTCCTTGGCCTGCCCATTTTCTACCAACCCGGTACGCACAATCCAGCGCCAGACGTTTATCCCACCCACAAATACACCGACACCGAGTAAAGTCAGCATCCACGCATGATGGCCAGGCAGATGCCGATCCATCCAGCGACCAAGCGCAATACCCAACAGCACGGGCACAGCGAAACCCCACCCTACCATACCCATGAAGCCAAGCCCGGACCATACCGACGGCGAACGTGGCGCTGGTTTTTCGGCTCGGCGCGTCACAATACGCAACAGTGCCGACAAACCACTATCAACCGGAGGCCGCATTGATCCTCCCTCTTCCCCTTCTGGCAAGCTGTCGCAACAGATTACCCTCCAGTCGCGCCAGCACCACACGGGCATCGCGATCTTCTCGTTCACGCTGTGTCAGCAGATTCGCAACAGCCGACCGCAACTGAGGCAAACCCTCGCCCTGCACCGCGTGACGCACGGAAATCTCCACCGTTTCCGCCCGCTTGACCAGAATCCCGGCATCCACTGCAACATAGTGTCGTTTACCTGCCTGGTCGTCAATCCTCATCACCCCGGGCATCAATGCTGCCACACAATCAAGCCTGTTGGGCAGGATACCCAGACTGCCAATGCCTGTCTCAACGATAATCTGCCTCACATCGTTCATATCGAGCAGTAATGCTTCCGGCACCGACAGTAAAAGTTTCATCGCCGCACCTCATCAATACTGCCTATCATATACAAAGCGCTTTCCGGCACATCCTTGAATTCATCCCGCAAAATGCGTTCGCACCCGTCCAGCGCATCCTTGAGGCTGACCAATTTTCCCGCCATGCCGCTAAACTGGCCTGTCGTAAAAAATGGTTGCGTCAAAAAACGCTCCAGACGGCGCGCTCGACCGACAATCAACCGATCTTCCGGTGATAATTGCTCCAGACCGAGCATCGCGATAATATCTTTGAGCTCTTCATATTGCGCCAATGTCTGACGAATCTGCTGAGCCAGCGTGTAGTGCCGGTCACCAATCACCGCAGGTGTCGCCAATTTGGAGCCGGACTGCAAAGGATCGATGGCCGGGTACAATCCCTCACTGGCGCGTTTGCGTGACAGCACCACAGATGCCGATAAATGCGCGAATGTGTGTACTGCGGCTGGATCAGTAAAATCATCCGCCGGCACATACACTGCCTGTATTGACGTAATGGCGCCATGCGCCGTATCGGCAACGCGCTCTTCCAGCGCCGCCAGTTCCGTCGCCAATGTCGGTTGATACCCCAGGCGCGAGGGCATCTGCCCCATCAAACCGGATACTTCCGCGCCCGCCTGTACAAAACGAAAAATATTATCTATCAACAACAGAACATCACGGCGCGCGTCATCACGAAAATATTCCGCCATGGTCAATGCTGCATGCCCCACACGAAACCGGCTGCCCGGTGGTTCGTTCATTTGGCCATACAACATCACCATATTGGGCAACACCCCCGCATCGCGCATGTCGCGATACAATTCTTCACCCTCACGGCAACGCTCGCCAATGCCACAAAAAACACTCACTCCATGATGTTGTCCCACCATATTGTGAATCATTTCAGTCAATAGCACGGTCTTGCCCACACCGGCGCCGCCAAAAAGTCCTGCTTTTCCGCCCCGTTCCAGCGGAGTCAATACATCAATGATCTTGATGCCAGTTTCAAACATGGCTGAATTGCTGACACACTCATCCAACCCGGGTGGCATACGATGCACCGATCGCCACTCCACATCGACAGGCGGAGGCTGAAAATCCATCGGTTGACCAAATACATCAAACATGCGACCGAGCGTGTTCTCGCCCACCGGCACCTGCAACGGCAACCCTGTATCCAGCACCGGTGCGCCACGCGCCAAACCCTGCAAAGGCGTCAACGCGATGCCACGCACGTGCTGTGCATCCCGTTGCGCCAACACTTCCATGGCTATTTCATGCTGACCACCCGCACGTAACAAGGTGTGAATCGTTGGCAAACGTTGTTCAAAACGAATATCCACCACGCTACCGTGTATGGCACTGACCGTACCGGTCTGAGTGCCGGCATCGCTCATAACTGCGCACCGCCACAGGCAGCCAGATCATGCAGGCAAAAATTGGGGAGCAAATCACGAAATGACTGCGCATCCATTGGGCGGGCGTACCAGTAACCTTGCCCGTAATCGTTTTGCAAATCTTTCAGCAACAGATGTTGCTCGGCCATTTCCACCCCTTCGGCAATCAGTTTCAATCCGAGCTTATGCGCCATGCTGATGATGGCCTCGACCAGCACCATGTCATCTGACATGGCTGTCAAGCCGCGCACAAATGACTGGTCGATTTTCAGGTAATCGATATCGAAGCGTTTCAGATATGCCAGTGAGGAATAACCCGTACCAAAGTCATCCAGCGCCACCTGAATACCCGCATTGCGAAACGCCAGCAGTTTCTCGCCAACCGCATGCCCGACATCCATCAGCAAGCCTTCGGTAATCTCCACGACAATATTCCCCGGCGCCACCCCCATCTGATGCAGATAATCCAGCCACGTCTGTACCTGAAACCGATCATCACGAAACTGTACCGGCGACACGTTGACACTGACCTGACGCACACCGACATCACGCATCTCGTGTATCCAGCCCACGGCCTCCCGAAAAACCCATTCCCCTATCGGCACAATCAAGCCGGATTGCTCTGCCAACGGAATGAATTCTGCCGGATTGATCATGCCCCGCACGGGATGCATCCAACGAATCAGTGCCTCTGCCTTGACGATGAGACCACTCTTCATGTCCACTACCGGCTGATAAAACAATTGAAACTGCCGTTGCGCCACCGCATCCCGCATGTCTTGCAACAGGCTCATGCGCGCCTCGGCCTGTTCCTGCATCCCTTGCACATATACGCTCAGGCGATTGCCGCCCTGCTTCTTGGCATCATACATCGCCTGCTCGGTTTTCTTGAGCAAACCGGCTACATTATGTGCATCCTGCGGATAACATGCCATACCGATGGACGACGACACAAAAAACTGCCGCAACTGGCCTTCGATCGCATAAGGTTCCTCAATCCGGTTCAGAATACAGAGAGCAACGCTCTGGCCTCTGGTCTGGCCTGCATCAGGCAACAAAACGGCAAATTCATCCCCGCCCAAACGGGCAGCAACCCCGGAATCACCCACACAGGAAACGATTCTTCTTGCCACTTCCATGAGAATCACGTCCCCCGCGTCATGCCCCATGACATCATTGATTTCGCGAAAGCCATCCAGATCAATGTACAACAGACAAAAGGAAAACGCCATGTTGCGTGTGTTGTTTTCCAGTTGCTGTGTCACCAGTTGCGTCAAACGGTAGCGGTTGGACAATCCCGTCAGCGTGTCGATATTGGCCTGTTTCCAGATCATTTCTTCCTGTCTGACTTTTTCGCTGATATCCAGTGAAGTAGCGACATAACGCAACACGCGTTCCTGGTCATCACGCACCACATTGATGGTCAACCATTCCGGAAAGATTTCGCCATTTTTTCTCTTGGCCCAGATCTGCCCCTGCCAGAAATTGTTCTGCCGCAAACTTCGCCACATTCGGTCATAAAATCCGGCATCGTGACGCCCGGATGCCAATATACGCGGATTTTTGCCACGCAACTCGTCGACGGAATATCCTGTCATCCGCTCATACGCCGCGTTGACCGTAATAATATCATTGCCATTGTTAGTGACCACCATGGGTTGATCGCTGTGTTCAAACACCAGCGCCGCCAGACGTATCCGTTCGGCCATGGTCTGGCGTTCCCGTTCACGATCCATATTCTCCAACGCGTAAGACAAAGCGCCGCTCATGGCATCGGCCAGTTGCACGATTTCACTGTCAAAGGCATCGACGATAACATGGTACAAACCCAACACCACCGACACCTTGCCGCCTCTGAACACCGGAAAAGAAGCCGACGAACGCCAATGACGACTGGCTGCCGACGGTAACCATGGAATCACGCGTGTTGACTGGTGCCAATCATTTTCAACCTGATGCTCGCCGGTGCGAAAAGTACATCCGGTTGCTCCCTGACCGGAAGGCAAATCCGCATCGATCGAAATGGAGACTTCATCGAGATAATCACCACCTTCGCCATAACGCGCCAGCGCCTGCACTTGCGTGGTATCCGGTATCACCCCACCCACCCAGGCCAATGTCACGCCTGCTTGCTCAACCATGGTCTTGCATACCAGCGCGTACAATTCCTGCTCTGTATTGTTTTTGCGCAGAATCTCCTGATTCACCATCAACAATGCACGATAGAACCGCAACACGCGATTGATACGCGACTGAAAGCCGCGTACCGACCCCAGATCGCGCAAGGTCAACAGCACACACTCACCTTCCCGCACGTGATTGAACGCTGCGACCACATCCAGGCCACCGGCGAGCACGAACTCGGCATTCACCACGCCTTGCCCTTGCTCATCCATTCCGGCCAGCACATTCCGCCACTCAGACGCATCATGTGCCGGGGTCAAAGCGCTCACCGGTTTACCCATCAACTCCGTCAATCCGGTATTGACGCGCAACGCAGCATTGGCATACAAGATAGTCTGGTCGTTCGCATCAAGCAGACAAACCATGTCGTCCAATGCATCCAGTACCCGATACATCCACGCCGATCCTGACATAATCCCTTTCACCCACAAAGTGCTATCTTTCAGCCCATCGCCACGCTATCATACCCGTACCGGAAACTTTTGTGCACACAAACCATGCCACAAGGACTACTTTCATTTTTATTGCATTGGGGAACCACATCGCTGTCATTGTGGGTCGCAAGCTTTGTATTCAGCGGCATCCGTTTCAATGACACAGCATCACTCATCGTTTCAGCATTGTTGCTGGGTTTTGCCAATGCCATCGTGCGACCCATACTGATACTGCTCACGTTTCCATTGACCCTGTTCAGTTTTGGTCTGTTCCTGCTCGTCATCAACGCACTGATGATTCTGATGGTGTCCCATTTTGTACGCGGGTTTTCTGTCTCCGGATTCTGGACTGCCTTTTTCGCCAGCATTTTCATCGCGGTATTGAGCTTCATCATCAGCGCCTTCATTGACACCCCGCCACCGATGCTACCGCCGCCAGGCGGCGGTAACTGGATTTAGGCACGGACAGGGATCAACCGACCTCACGCCGCAGGGTCTGAATGGCTGCCACCACATCTTCGGTGGCATGGGCGAACTCCGAATCCGCACCCATCATCTTCTGTGCCTTGTCCGACTGCCCGGCATTAATGACTTCCGCCACGGCGCCGGCGCTACGGTGAAAGCCACGGTGTTTTTCTTTTAACGCATCAAACGATGCGCGGCGGCCGTGCTGATGCTCGCCCTCACCATACAACCAATGCCCCAGCAAGCAAGCATCATCCCGGCGCATCGTCTGCACATCGATTTTCTTGCCGGTCATCGCCGCATTGCGCAAATTGATTTTTACCTGTGTATGACTGGCAATACTGCCATTCAAATCAAATCCTTGGCCAAGAAGCATCTTGCCATTACCGCGCAAACCTCGTGCATCGACGTCGGCAATCGATACATCATCATCGACCAGACAAAAAATGGTCGTCGTATTGAACACTTCGCCCACTTCCTGTTCCAGCATTTTGCTGCTGGCGGCAATTTCTTCCACCAGCGCTGCGTTTCGCTGCGTAATACCATCCAACTGGTTCACCACTTCAGTAATCTGTGCCACACCAATGCGCTGCTCATCCGATGCAGTACTGACTTCCGCCAGCAGATTACTGACGCTATCGATGGCTTGCAGGATTTTCTGCATGCGCGCCCGCGCATCCTGCGTACGCTGGTTGCCTTCTTCCACTCGTTCGCGCGATGTTTCAATCAGGGCGCGGATTTCCTGCGCGGCTGACGTTGTGCGTTGTGCCAATGCGCGTACTTCTGCCGCCACCACGGCAAAACCACGCCCCTGCTCACCGGCACGGGCCGCTTCCACCGCCGCATTCAACGCCAGAATATTGGTCTGAAATGCAACGCTCTCGATAACCTGAATAATCTGGCCAATCTGCGTAGATGATTCGGTAATTGCCTGCATGGTTTCCACCATCGAATGAACAGCCGCGTCCCCCGCACTGGCGGTTTGGCTGGCCTCACGCGCCAGATCGCTGGCCCGTGTCACCGAATCCGCACTGTGCTTTACCGTACTGTTGATCTGCTCCATCGAAGCAGCTGCTTCTTCCAGGCTACTGGCCTGCGATTCGGTGCGTTGCGACAAGTCCAGATTTCCGGATACCACTTCCGCGATGGCTGCGCGCAAAATTTGCACCTGACCGCGTATATCAGCAACCGCACTGCGCACATTCAATCCGGCGAGTGCCAGCGTCTGTAACAACTGGCCCCACTCGCCAACATAGGCAGACGTCTGTTCAAGCCGGGTCAAATTCCCGAGTGACAATTGCTCAGCCCTTGCCTGTGCCGCCCGCAGCGGCAACACGGTCATGCGATAGACAAAAACTGACGATAACGCCGCCAAACCAAGGAATAACGGAAAGTCAACCCACACGGGCAGGCCATATTGACCTATCAGCGCTGCCAGCAATGCCGCCAGCGACAGCACAAAAAACAAGCGCCAATGGATGGCAAAATACAAATTACGCCGCAAGGCAGCCACGATTCCCGGCAAAATCACCTTGCCATGACGCAAACGTGTACGCAACACACCAGCATCTGCTTCACGCCGCATAGTGGCATACAAGGTTTCTGCCTCCTCGATGGCAGCTCTGTCGGCAGGTATGCGCACCGAAATGTAACCGCTGACGCGTTCCCCGCGCATCAACGGACGGGCGTTGGCTATCACCCAATAATGATCGCCATTCTTGCGCCGGTTTTTGACGGGCGCCGTCCAGGGACGGCCAGACTGCAAGGTATCCCACATATCACGATACGCCTCGGATGGCATATCCGGATGGCGCACGATATTGTGCGCTTGCCCCAGCAACTCAGCCTTACTGAAACCGCTTACCTCTTCAAATGCCTGGTTGCAATAAACGATCTGCCCTTTCGGGTCAGTAATGGTGACCAGTTCCTGATCGGCGGACAAAGGGTATTCACGTTGTGTGACCGGTTGGTTATTACGCACGACAAACTCCCAAATTTATTATGATAGACAGCACGAATACACTGACGAACATCAGTTTTATCATACTAACACGGATAAATCCAGCATGGTATTTTCGGCGAGCAATTAGGTCACCGGCCTTTAGGCCGGTGGATGTTTGGTCAGGGAGGGGTGTGCATCCCCTCCCTGACCGCGCCTTTAAAACCTCGCCGTTCAGGGCGAGGTTCGGCGCTCCTTCCGGCCTGAAGGCCGGGGTTTTAAACCAGCAAGGAAATAGGATAAACAACCAGGGATCGGATCGTGCTTTTGATATGGTGTTTTTGATATGGCGGAATAGTGGCAAAAAATGTACAATCTGCGCACATGAAAACCGGGGTGTAGCTCAGTCTGGTAGAGTACTGCGTTCGGGACGCAGGAGTCGGAGGTTCAAATCCTCTCACCCCGACCAAAGACGCTGACACATAAGCGATCGTCAAAGAAACAAAAAGCATGCGGTTGTTCGTTGCTGCCCCTCAACTCTTGCAACGCAACCACAATTCAATGCAACCATGCATCAATGC
>JAJYHV010000079.1 GCA_021790515.1 Pseudomonadota bacterium | reverse complement strand
GGGTCTGACCCTGATTATTCTGCTGCCCCCGATTATTCTGCCGATTATTTTACGATTATTACCTGACCCCGATTATTACCTCGTTGTATATGGCAATCAACAGGGTGCCTTCGAATCGTTTTCCGCTTCAGCCGCCAAATCCCAATTTAAATTGGGTGGCAAGAATTGTCGCGTAGGTTATCGAATCTTCGCGCCCCCGCAACCCCTTGGCCATGTCTGTAATCAATAACTCCATTATTGCTGCATCGCCCAATATCACGTTGAGTTCTGTGCGTGTTTTTGCCGCCGCTATCTCTGCCGCATCCTTGCCCAGCAGCCAAGCGCCCGCTAGTTGTGGGTCATAATCCATTTCTTCTAGGACCTGAACGGCTTCGTCATAGATACGGTCCTGGTTGCCTATTTGTTCGTAGTTGCACAGTAGAGTGACAAGATCTATGGCGTCCTTTGGATCCTCGGCTTGCCGATCCTTCCAGGCAAACAGTTTCAATAACGCTAACCCGGGAAAAGACGCAACGCTAACAACGAGATTGTTCTCGATTTCCACAGGTATCGCTGCTCGAAATGCATCTTCAAAACCAGTTATGGTCATGATGATCATCAAGTCAGGCGGCCATTTGATGATGCTCTTATTCTCAGCGACTCCGCCAAACGAAATCAGGTCAACCATCACACCATGCTTTTCACCTGTCCGTTTAAAACGAAGGCGGTGGGCACTTCGCTCATCCACAGCAAACTGCCCTGCAGCCTGAAGTTGTGCTTTGACCTCTTCGAAAGTCGCCCAATCAGGCATGACCAACGCAAAATCCACATCACGCGTCGCACGTCCCGGCGGCAAACCAAACACGTGCACAAGCAACACATCTCGTGCAGTTGCCCCGACCAGGAAATAAGCGACACCCAGCTGCGAGGTGACGCCCTCAACGGCGCGAAGCACAGTGACAATATCTGCATCAACCGGTTTG
This sequence comes from Pseudomonadota bacterium, assembly GCA_021790515.1. Classification (GTDB taxonomy): domain Bacteria; phylum Pseudomonadota; class Gammaproteobacteria; order Burkholderiales; family Sulfuriferulaceae; genus Sulfuriferula. The sequence goes on along the minus strand of JAJYHV010000079.1, from coordinate 12,953 downwards.
TGCGCCCTAACGGACAACATTACATAGCCCCTGCTCTTTGATCAGGTTGGCCGCTTCCAAATTGCGTGGATCAAGCGTTGCAAGCAAGTCCGCATATACAAGTAGTGGTGGCACAACGTCAGGGTGATCTGGCTGAGGCAGCCGCCAGAAAGCATCGAGAATTTCGATCTCCCCTTTCGGGTCGGGGCGAAGCCGAAAGTTTGCCACCAGGCGCGTTAGATTCTTGCGCCCGTTCTCGGGCTGTAGGTAAAGCGTAAATGTTGCCGGTTTCAGGTGCCCTGTTAGTACGTCTGCCGCAACTTCGCCGCCCCACTTGGCGCCATATTCCCTTACATCAACCTGTTTCCACCAATCAGGCGTTGGAGCCTTGAACCGCATTGGATGAAGCTTAGGGCGCAGCTTCAACGGATAATTGGTCACCCACTCTTCCATCAGGCGCTGCGGTTCCAGCAATCGCCTTGGCTGCTGTTTATTGCCGGCAGTTACGAAACCACGATCAGTCAAATCGTAGAAAATCCACCCCACAGTCCCGAGCGCGATGCCCGCAGCTTCCTTGATTTCTCGATACGGCGCATTCAAAAAATCCGGTCGGCACAAAAGCATAAAAATCATGCGCAAGGCGGTTGGTGTGCCCGCCCGACCTTGCTTGTGTATCGCAGTGGCCGCTTCAGCCGCATGTAGCTGGCCAGTAACAAAGACAAAAAAACCTTGTCCTCGCAAGTACGCATTGCCTGCAGTATCAATGAACTGGATATTCGCTTCCCTGCATTCTTGAGCGAGAGCGGACGTTAGCCGATTTGCAATTAGCAGTCCCGGTTCATGATACTGAGCAAGCTGATTCTTGATATAGCCGAGCGTCGCCAGGCGGTCGACGTTTTTGATCTCGGCCACATATGCAACCGCCTGTCCGTCGAGCTCAAGCTCTATCAGCGCATCCGGGTGTCCGGTAGCTTTGACCCACGGTTCGTATTGGCGGATATGCCCTTGAATCCCGGTCGTCCGGCGCAAAGCATTGAGGGCAAGCTCAGGGAGATGCCGTTCTAGCGCTGCTTTGGGCTTTATCATACGGACGTTCATGTTCAATTACTCCTTTTGTTCACGATACGTGAACGTTTAAATAATTTGAACACAAACCACAGAAATGTTCAATATTTTTATTTGTTCACGTAACAAGAACATCGCAAAATATCGAACAAAAGTATTTATTTACTTTATTTTCAATATACTGAGAATATATTCAAAAAATAAGAATCGGGATACAGACTATACCCACATCACAGATCAGTGATCTCACTTGTCTTTCAGCGCTTTTAGTTCTATAGCTCTCTACAAGGAGCGAGACACCCTGTCCCGCGCATTGAAGGAGCTAACCATGCATACAATTGAGGTCGATTTCGATGTCTTTAAGCAACTCACAGTTCGGCGGGCAACTGAGGATGTCACTTATAACGATGTAATTCGCGAATTACTTGGCCTTGACCAAGCAGAGGCAGGCCCAACAAATGAGCCAAGCAGGCCATCTCCATCAGACTGGGTAGCCAAAGGAGTCCGCTTTCCCTCTGGCACAGAATTCCGTGCTAACTACAAAGGCCAACTGCGTACTGGCCGAGTAGAAGGTGGCGCATTGTTCGTCAACGGCCAACGCTACGACTCCCCCTCCGCAGCGGCAGTGGCCATTACAGGTAGTGCTGTGAATGGTTGGCGGTTTTGGGAATGCCGACTCCCGGGCAAGAGTTCCTGGCAGCTCATCGAGAGTCTCCGCCGATGAAATTCCCTAAAATGGGACTTCGAACTGGCATGCTCCGATCCGAACATTGAATCGCCTCCATTTCCCAAGGTCGCCGCGCATTATTCCGTCCAGTCGTCCACGTCTGCCAAGGCTTCATCCATTAACTGCTGCATGGCGGTGTCGGCGCCATCGGCTTGCGCCACAAGCAGGCATTGGCGGCGGCACCCCTGTGCAAAGTCCGGACGGCGAGTATCGGGCACCCAGATTTGAACCGGACGAAGCCCCGCCATGCGCAGTGCATCGCGGTGCTTTTGAACCCTTTGATTAATGTGTGTCGTTGCCATTTCAAAGCCTCCAATCCAGTTACATGCAACACTATACGCGGCATTGACGTTACATGCAACAGGTATTTATCGGCTCATGCCGGGTGAATTGTCTCGGGTTTTGATGGGGGTAACCCTCATTTTTAGCCGGGGCAAAAATAGAGTCATGCAGCCATGGCCTGCCGCTGTTTGGGTGTGATTCGGCCAGGCCTTGCCCTTGCCACAGGCCGGATGAGATCTTCTGATAGACGTGAGGGCAGAAAAGGGTTAGATTATCACCAGGTATTACTACGTGATATGAGGCTCGATATGGCAACTTCACTTAAAATCGATGATAGGCTGAAAAGTCGTGTTCAACACCTTGCCAGCCTGCGGCGGCGCTCGTCTCACTGGATCATGCTCGAAGCCATTCAACAATATGTCGAGCGAGAGGAAGCGCATGAGAGCTTCAAACAAGAGGCCATGGCATCCTGGGCAAATTATCAGGAAACGGGCCGTCACTTGACTGGGCAGGAAGTTCGCTCCTGGCTGAACACCTGGGGCACCGATCACGAAGGAACGGTGCCAGAGTGCCACGAGTAATTGTTACACAAGGCGCAGTAGAGGGGTTGGAGCGCTGCAGGCAGTTTCTCGCTTCCAAAGCCACAGATGCAACCGGACGAGCTGCTCTGGCTATAGAGAAACGATTCCTGCTGCTGGAAACGGTTTCTGATATTGGCCGACCATTGCCTGAAATACCCGAACTGCGTGAGCTGGTGATTACCTTTGGGGATTCTGGATATGTGGCGCTGTATCGTTACGAGCCTACGCATGATGCGGTGTATGTTTTGGCTTTCCGGCACCAAAAAGAAGCGGGTTACTAACAAACACGCCGGGCAATCCCTCCTGCAAGAAGTTGGGATTAGAAGTGGAATTTTCTCGATACGAGGGGGTTCTACATGAAGCAGTCGAAATTTACGGACAGCCAGATCATTGAAGCGCTCTCCAACAGGCGCAACCGCCACCAAGGTCTGCTGCGGGGTGAGGGCCGATCTGGTAACTGTATGCGCTTATTTCGCAATCCCCAGGAACACGGCCAAGCAACGCTCAACCTCCACCAGCGTATCCGCGTCGATGTGACCGAAAGCCGGACTTACTTTGTCGCGCTTCACCGTCATGGCCTTGTCCACCATCACCTGCGATGGCCTCTGTAAACCGTTCTCTGTGCCGGGTTGCAAGGTGACGCGCAGCAATGGCGCGGGAACAAGCGTGCTGGTGACAGGCAACACGGTAACGCTGCTGTGCTCGTCGAACTGATTGGTCTGAACCACCAACGCGAGGCGCGGCTTGCCAAAATCGCCTTGCATGGCGATGGTCACAAGGTCGCCGCGCATTATTCCGTCCAGCCGTCCACGTCTGCCAAGGCTTCATTCATTAACTGCTGCATGGCGGTGTCGGCGCCATCGGCTTGCGCCACAAGCAGGCATTGGCGGCGGCACTCCTTTGCAAAGTCCGGACGGCGAGTATCGGGCACCCAGATTTGAACCGGACGAAGCCCCGCCATGCGCAGTGCATCGCGGTGCTTTTGAACTCTCTGATTAACGTGTGTCGTTGCCATTTCAAAGCCTCCAATCCAGTTACATGCAACACTATACGCGGCATTGACGTTACATGCAACAGGTATTTATCGATTCACGCCGGGTGAATCGCCTCGGGGAGTAATCCCTCTTGCTGTTGATTGATGTCGGAAGGAAAATTAAAGACTGTTTGCTTTGCTACTGACTTATGCCGCCTCTCGCAAAGGGGCGACATGCTGGCGGGGGCGTTGCTCAGCCTGCCAGAAGTCATGGCTTGCCTGCATGCGAATCCATAATCCGGGAGGTTGTCCTAAGGAACCACTGATTTATTCCCACATGGTCGCGACGGTGGCTTGGCGGAGTTATTCAGCGCTTCCTTAGCTTCCCGATGCCCATTTTCATAGCAATGTTGGTGTATTGCTTACTGATGCGTTCTGCCCTTGCGAGACGTTAAAAGCATTAACCAGATTCTGGAAGCTGGAATCAAGCTGGTTGAACAGGATGGGACTACTGCTCTGCGTGCTGCTCAACGCGCTGGGGTTGCTGGATACACGCCGTCCCTGCTTGCTCCGCTTCATGTCTGCCATCATGTAGACAAGCGATGGCACGTGTCAATTTATGCAAAATCCGGGTTGGTATCCGGACAGCTTTTTATTTGTCAGGGTATCCCTCACCACGCATCCTCTGTTATGCTTTGCTGCTTTGGCTGAATGGTATGATGCAGCAATGATACGAACGGACGTACTGATTATTGGTAGTGGCCTCGCGGCATTGACTACCGCGTTGCACTTGGCCGACACCTTGCGGGTGACAGTGGTAACCAAAAAACGGTTGCAGGATGCTGCCAGTGTTTGGGCGCAAGGGGGTATCGCGGCGGTGCTTGCCAATGATGACACCATGGAAGCGCACGTTGCGGATACGCTGGTCGCCGGGGCTGGTTTGTGCCATGAAGATGCAGTGCGTTTTGTCGTTGAACATGGGCGCGAAGCCATCGAATGGCTGGTCAGTATGGGAGTGCCTTTTACGACTGACGATGCGCAGGAAAGTGGCCTGCATCTGACTCGAGAAGGCGGGCATAGCGCACGCCGGATCGTTCATGCGGCAGATGCAACGGGGCACGCTGTTCAGCAAACGCTGAGCGAACAGGTTCGTCGCCATCCGAATATCGTGTTGCTGGAAGAACATATCGCACTGGATCTCATCACGGCAGATACACTCCTGCAGGAAGAAAAAGTCTGTTACGGATGTTATGTGCTGGACAAACGTAGCGATACGGTGAAAACCTTTGTGGCCAGCCACACCGTTCTGGCAACGGGCGGTGCCGGAAAAGTCTATCTGTACACCACAAACCCCGACGTGGCGACTGGCGACGGTATTGCCATGGCCTGGCGCGCCGGATGCCCGGTGGTCAATATGGAGCTCATCCAGTTTCATCCGACCTGTCTTTACCATCCGCACGCCAAGTCTTTCCTGATTTCAGAAGCCGTGCGGGGCGAGGGCGGTTTGCTCAGATTACCGGATGGACGCCGCTTCATGCCGGATTACGACCAACGCGCCGAATTGGCGCCACGCGATATCGTGGCGCGTGCCATCGATAGCGAGATGAAAAAACACGGACTGGATTGCGTGTATCTGGACATCACCCATCAGGGCGCTGATTTCATCACACAACATTTCCCCAATATTTACCAGCGCTGCATGAGTCTTGGTATCGACATGACAAAAGAGCCGATACCGGTTGTGCCGGCAGCACATTATACCTGTGGCGGGGTTCAGATCGATCTGGATGGACGAACGACGCTCGACGGTTTGTATGCCGTCGGAGAAGTTTCCCACAGCGGTTTGCATGGAGCCAATCGGCTTGCCAGCAATTCGTTGCTGGAATGTCTGGTATTTGGGCGCGCTGTCGCACAATCCATACGGATTTCCGGGGTGTACGACGTACCAGCCGTACCGGAATGGGACGAAAGTCGCGTACACGATTCGGACGAGGATGTGCTGATTGCACATGATTGGGATGAATTGCGCCGCCTGATGTGGGATTTTGTCGGTATTGTGCGGTCTGACGCTCGCTTGGAACGCGCCGCACGGCGTTTGGCATTGCTACAGGAAGAAGCAGAAGAGTATTATTGCCGTTACCGGGTCAGCAATGACAGCATCGAACTACGTAATCTGGTGGCAACGGCACAACTTATTGTTAAAAGTGCCCAACTTCGTCAGGAAAGCCGAGGCTTGCATACCAGTATCGACTATCCGGAGATGTGGACGGAAGCGCAGGATGTCGTATTGCGGAAAACGACTCGTTGACAGAGACTGCTACAGCTTGGGTTAACCCGATGTCGCCAACCATAAAACGCCAGAACAAAACACCGGAACGCAATGCGCCGTGCCCTTGTGGCAGCGGTAAAAAATATAAACAGTGTTGCCTTGTGCAGAGGCAGGATGCCACGAGCCAGCAGGCGGCCAAAGCAGCCCAAGCGGCGCAGTGGTTGCAGCAGGGGCTTGAGCAGCACCGAGCCGGCCAGTTGGAGGCGGCAAAAACGCAGTATGAAAAAGTGCTTGGCATTTTGCCGGAACAGGTCGATGCCTGGCATTTGCTCGGCGTTCTGAGTCAATCCTGTGGTCAATTGCCGCGAGCGATTGAGTGTTTATCGCGCGCGTTGCAATTGCAACCGGATAATGCTGAACATGCTTTGTCTCTTGGCCTTGCCTGGCAGGCGGCAGGTCAGCCCACACAGGCCGAAGCAGCCTATCGGCATGCGTTGACGGTCGATCCGGACCACGTTGCTGCACGCAATAACCTGGGAAATGCGCTCAAAGATCTGGGGCGATTCGAGGAGGCGGTTGATAGCTATCGCGCTGCCCTGCAACGGTTGTCCGAACCGATGATTCATTATAATCTGGCCAATGTTCTGTTCACGCTGAATCGCGTAGACGAGGCCATCGGGCACTTTAACGAGGCGTTGGTCTTGAATCCGGCTTATGTCGAAGCATGGGGAAACCTCGGCAGCGCGTGGCGGAGCAAGGGAAAAATGACGGAGGCCATCGATTGCTATCGGCGCGCGTTGGCTCTGCGCGCCGATTTTGCAGAGGCGCATAATAACCTTGGCAACATATATCGCGATCAGGATGATTGGGCGCAGGCATTGGAAAGTTACCGGACAGCCGTTGCCCTGAGGCCAACGGATGCCGGAATGCAAAACAACCTTGCGCACGCTTTCAAGGCGTTGGGTCAAATCGATGCGGCGGCATCGGCTTATCGCGCCGTTTTGCAAATCGCCCCGGCGCATACCGAAGCAGCCGTCAATCTTGCCGGAATGTTGCAACAGAGCGATGCCGCGCAAGCCATTTTCTGGTACCGTCATGCGCTGGAACATAACCCTTACTCTCTGGAAGCGTGGAACAATCTGGGCTGCGTCTTGCATACTGCCGGTGATATGGAAGCCGCGCTGGCCACTTATCAGCGCGGGTTGGAATATGGTTCGCAATCGGCCGAACTTTGGTACAACCTTGGTAATGCGCAACAACAAATGTGGTTGATAGCACCGGCGGTGGACAGCTATCGCCGCGCATTGGCGCTCAAGCCGGATTACCTCGAAGCACACAACAATCTTGGCAATGCCTGCAAGGCGCTGGAACGCTATGATGAAGCAGAGGTTGCATACTTGCAAGCGTTGGCGCTGGCGCCGGAACAAGCGCAAACCCATTGCAACCTGGCGATTCTGTATTCGACGCAGAAACGTTATCCTGAAGCTGAGGTCGCTTATCGCCGGGCACTGATGCTCGATCCGGACATGGTGGTTGCTGCACGTAATCTGGCAGCAGTGTTGGCGCAGGACGGGCGCATGGATGAGGCACGGCAATTCATGGACCGTGCGTATCGCGGGAAATGCTGGTTTCACGAAACCCGTTATGGCGTAGCCCGAACGGTGCTGATTTTACTGGGAACAGAAAAAGGAAACGTGCCATTTTCCCATCTGTTGCCGCCGCAACGTAACAACACAGTGGAATGGGTCATTGACTATGCGCAGGACATCGATAACCCCGAGCTGCCGGCTTACGATATCGTGTTCAATGCCCTGGGCGAACCGGATATGGCCAGCGCGGCCAGCGAACGCGCAGCCCGGTTCGTCGCGTGCTGCGACAAACCGGTATTGAATCCGCCGGATGCCATTGCGTTGACAGCGCGTGACCGAATGATCGAACAGTATGCTGGCGTGCCCGATGTGCTGGTGCCGCCCGTTTGGCGTGTGACAGCGGATTCAGCCCTGCCTGACGATCTCGGCTTTCCAGTGTTGTTGCGCCCGGCAGGCGCACATGGTGGCGAGGGTTTGGTGCAAATCGAACAGGATGCAGTGTTAAGGCAGCATTTGCTTGCCGGCTCAGGGCAGGAATTCTTCCTGGCGCCGTTCTATGACTACCGCTCGGCTGACGGGTATTTTCGCAAATACCGCATCATTTTTATCGATGGCGAGCCTTATCCCTACCATCAGGCCATTTCGTCCCACTGGATGGTGCATTATGACACTGCCGGGATGCTGGAAGACTGGAAACTGGCGGAAGAAGCCCGTTTTCTGGAACATCCGGAGCAGGTGTTGGGCAAAGACATCATGCAGGCAGTGCGCGCAATCGGCCAACGCCTCGGGCTGGCCTTTGGCGGCGCCGATTTCGGCCTGCTGCCAGATGGCCGCTTGCTGCTGTTCGAGGCCAATGCCACCATGTTGGTACATCCGGAAAAAGACAACCCCTTGCTGGCGTTCAAAAATCCCTACGTCGAACGGATATACGCCGCATTTGACGCCGCACTGACCAGACGGCTTGCCGATCGGCGTTTCCTTTGATCGCACATCACGCCTTGCATTTCATCCCGTCAGGCCACCATCGCAGTCATGTGGAAATCAACATGTGGGAATTAACATGTGGAAATCAACATGTGGGAATTAACATGTGGGAATTAACATGTGGGAATTAACATGTGGGAATTAACATGTGGGAATTAACATGTGGGAATTAATCAGCGCTTCCTTGGAATAGAGAGGATTTTTTCCGCTTTTTCGTGCGTTCGAATAATCAGAATTCTGCAATAATTCCGACGTAGAGGGGGAATTGCCGGGTTTTTACCCAACATGTCCGGAGACGTTAATCATGAGTTTAGTCAATAGTATGCCGAGCCAAAATATCCCATCCTTGCTGCAACAGACCGCCGGATCAAATCAACCGATCGGCGGCAGCACGAGCGGCAATATCGGTGGCGCGGGTCAATCCGGTTTTCTTGACGGAATCGTGCAGGCGCTCGAACGGAGCCTGACTGGCGCATCGGCCACATCTTCTGCGGCAGCTACACCCGGTGCGGCATTATCCAGCAGTTCAGCTTCATCTTCCGGCGCAGTCCAGACTACGCAAAATCAGGAAGTTGCAATGCAGGCATTCTTGCAAAACCTGTTTGCATCACTTGGGCAGGCAAATAATGCGGCATCCAGCGCAAATGGCGCACTCCCCAAAGATACTTCAGCCATATCCGGAATACAAGCAGCTTCATCTACATTGGCAGTTGACGGGCATCATCACGGCAGAGCCTCGCACGTGACTGCCGATATACAGGGTTTGCTTCAGCAACTGGCATCCAGTAATCCCAGCGCTTCCAGCGCGTTGAGCAGCACGCAGAGCAGCACGCAGAGCAGTAGTCCCATCTTGTTCAACCAGCTTGATTCCAGCTTCCAGAATCTGGTTAATGCTTTTAACGTCTCGCAAGGGCAGAGCGCATCAGCAGGCAATACACCAACATTGCAATCATTTCTGCAAAATCTTTATCAGAGCATGAGTGGCGCGCAAAGCGCCAACGGATCGATCGTTAGTACCCAGATTTGACGGGAGATTGCCGCGTCCATTTCATTGCTACAAGTATGGGGCATGATAGAATCCGGATATCATGCGTTTGCCATTCAATTATCAAACAACGATCAAAGAACTCGCCGCCTGAATGTTCGGAGGCGATGTTTCTGTTTATCCTGTTTCCTTGCTGGTTCTGCGCATCATGTCGCGATCCCCCCGCCTGGAAATTCCAGGCGCGCTTTATCACGTCACCGTACGAGGGACAGGCGTGAAGATATATTCTGATCCTGTTATTCCAGGATTTTTCAGTACACTGCATGATGTGCTACTATATACTTATCTTGTAACACATGAGGGCAGCATCATGAGCGAAGCAACCTTTACTTTCCGTGTCGATGAAGCGCTTAAAACCGAGTTCTCCAACGCAGCGAAGGCCCGCGACCGTAACGCCGCGCAATTACTGCGTGACTTCATGCGCGACTTCGTGCGGCAGCAACAGGAAGCAGCCGGGCATGACGCCTGGTTCCGTCGCCAAGTGCAAATCGGTCTGGACTCGGCCAATGCAGGCAACCTGATTCCATCGGTCGATGTCGAAGCCAGATTCGTGGCCAAGCGGGCAGCAACGCGTCGTCGGCTTGAAGCCCCCGCCGAATGATCGAACTGTTTTGGACGCCAGAGGCGATGCAAGATCGCGATGAAATTTATGACTACATCGAGGCCGATAACCCGGTCGCTGCGCTGGCCCTCGATGAACTGTTTGCAGAAAAAGCAGGCCGCCTAGTCGATCATCCCGGCCTAGGTCGGCCTGGTCGTGTCACTGGCACCCGCGAGCTGATGGCACATCAGAATTACAATTTGGTCTATGACGTGGCCGACGATCTGGTGCGTGTGCTCCATGTAGCCAGACAATGGCCGCCAGTTCAGAGGTAATGCGCAGCCAATGGGGTCAACTCTGGCTCTGTAACAAAAGCAAGTTATGATCCTGTGCATTATGTCACGATTTCCCCGCCTGGAAATTCCAGGCGCGCTTTATCACGTCACCGTACGAGGGACAGGCGTGAAGATATTTTTGAGGGCGATCAGGATCGCCAGCGGTTTTTGTTGGTGCTGAGGCAAGTCATTGCCCGGTTCAACTGGATGTGCTTTGCGTGGTGTCTGATGAGCACATCACTTGCTGATTCAAACGCCGGATGCAAACTTGCAGACCGCCAACCACTTCGGATTGCAATTCACAACGGTCGGAAAAATCATCAGGAACAGCGATTGATGCGCATTATTCCAAGACCTGATCCTGTTGTTTTCTGTTGTTCTCCAGACCTGAGCCCGTTGTTTTGGCCCCGTTATTTGCTGTCTTATATAATTCATTTTTCAGTCATGAACAATAGTGTTTTTTGCTTTATAATGCAATGGTATTTCAGGCATGGCATCGGCGATTCGGTGACGATTCGGTGCGAATTGAACGGTACTGGTCAAGGCAGGAGGGGCTTCATGGCAAGGTTGTTCAGCATTGCAAAAGTTATGGCACCAATCATTTTATCAGCGGTAATGATCGGCGCATGTTCAACACCCCAGTCCATTTACAAAGACGAAAATTTCTCCGGCAAGGGGCCTTTTGAGCACCACTTTGACGCCACGCCAGACGTCACGTTCACAGCAATGAAAAATGTCATATTGCGACAGGGTTACACCATCGAACAGCAATCCGGCAGTGAGTTCGCTTTCGTGGCTTCGAAACAGCGACAGAAAGACAACGTCAATGCGGTGCTGACGATCTCTGCGGTGGCGTCAAACGATGGTGGAAACGGCACGAACGGCTGGATGGCCGTACAGGAAGCAGACTTTGTGATGAGCGAAAGAAAAGACACCTCCAGCGTGTCTCTCCTTTTTTTAACGGTTCCCATACCAACGGGATCGACCAAAACCGTCAACAAGGAACGAGGCGAAACGGTGGTTGACCCGGCATTCTATACAAATCTCTTTGGTGCGGTCGATAAGGAAATCCCCGAAGCCAGGAAAGAAATGGCAGCCGAACAACTGGCGTCGCAAAAACGGATGCAGGATGCGGCGGAAAACAAATTGCGTGCCGAAACGCAGGCCAAAGCCATCCTGAACAAGGAAACGGCCGACGGCATGACGAAACCGGCGAAAGCCGATGCTGCGAACACGGGTAAAGCCAGTGTTCCGGCCAGTGCGCCTGCCAGCACGCAAACCACCGGGAATCAGACGCAGCCACCCGTCACCGGATTGACATCCTCACATCCCTGAAGGACAGTAAGCGGCCAAGCCACCGTCGCGACCATGTGGGAATAAATCAGTAGTTCCCTACCACTGCTTCGTGGCAGGGCGCAACCTGCGTGGTGCATCAGATGCGGTGTGATATAATCGCCACTGCTCAACAATTGGTGTATGAAACTGTTGCATGCCGTGACGTGCATATTTCACCATAACATCTTGCATGCCTGCAATTTATGCCTTTTTGATTATCGCGATGGCAATTGGTATAGCCTTTTTGCTGTCAACCGTCGAGCAACCGCGAGCATACGCACGTTTTCGCAACCTGGATGGTTTGCGTGGCATGGCTGCGGTTTTTGTGACCATCCATCATTCGGCACTGTGGTATCGTTACCGAACGGAACACATATGGTACATCGCCAGTCCGTTTTATATCCATATGGGGGAAGGCGCCGTCACCATTTTTTTTATGCTGACCGGGTTTTTGTTCTGGGGAAAAATCCGGTCCAAAGCCGTCATTGATTGGCATCGCCTGTACCTATCCCGCATTTGGCGAATCATGCCCATGTACCTGTTTTCCATTGCATTATTGATTGGCATCGCATTTTTCAGTCAACGTGCGACACTCATTCACCATGCGGGTAGCATCGTGGGATATTTCTTGTTGTTTCGGTCAAACGGTTTGTGGGACGTTTACCCCGATGTTTCGCTTATTGACGCCGGAGTAACATGGACATTAGCCTATGAATGGTTTTTTTATTTCAGTTTACCCATATTGGCCGGATTTTTATACACGACGCCCGTAAAACGCCGCTATGGATTATTTGTATATGCCTTACTCCTTCTCGTTGGTTTTTTTGATATTTGGCACCTGCATGCCAAATTTTTAATATTGTTTGTGTATGGCGCGCTTGCGTTCGAGTTGACTCAAACATCGCGCATGCCTGCTCTGCGTCAGGCTCTGACTGGCTGGAAAGGGAGCGTGTTGATTTTTTTGTGCTCTGCCATTGCCATTCATCATTATGAGAACGCTTATAAGGCTGGCGCATCTCTTTTGTATGCATTGATCTTTATTGTCATCACGCAGGGAAACACCTTGTTTGGCCTGCTGGAAACCAACGCAGCAAAGATACTTGGCGATATTTCCTATAGCATCTACCTTTTGCATGGGATTGTTTTATATTGTTTTTTTCATGCGTTTTACCCAACAACTTTATCCGGCCACTGGACAATAGCCGCAATCGCCATTTTATGTACGATACTGATATCCAATGTGACGTA
>JAJYHV010000047.1 GCA_021790515.1 Pseudomonadota bacterium | reverse complement strand
TCCATCAGGGCTCGCAGACAGAAAAACCGTCTGCAATAAAGCCGGATATAAGACTGCAACCGATTCAAGTTTTTCCAAACACGCAATATCTCTTGCAAAACGGGAGGCGTCCATATAAGCGCTGATTCATTCCCACACGGTCGCGACGGTGTGGGAATGAATCAGCGCTTCCCTAAGGCTGAAAAGGGCTGTTCGCATCGGGAAAATAACGGGCGCAGAAATAACACGGTGTATGCGGCAGGTATTGAGGTATTCGGTAATACCGGTCGCGAATGTCGGTGAGGACGTGCTGTTGGTACGCAGCATAGTTGAAATGATTTCCCAATGCCACATAAAATGTGGCTTTGTCTACTTGTATTGTCAGGCGGGTGACGTTGGAAAAATAAGGGGTATAGTCACTTGCTTGGGTCGGCGATTTATCGAAAATCAGCAGATTTTTGCCATCCAGACGGCGAAAATCGGTGATGATGTCGTTTTGACGCGCGTGTTTTGAACCCATGCCATACACGATGAAGGGTTGCCGGGCATGGTACTGCAAAATAGCAGACGTGGAATAATCATTGGTGGCCATGATGCGGTTTTTTTGCCATGGCGCCAGCGCTTGTAAAACCTGATGGGGATGCATCAGCAGAATATAACCGCTGTATAAGTGGCTACGTTGCCACCAGTTGTCTGGCGCCATCAATAATGCCGAGATGATGATCGCGTGCAGAGCGGAAAAACCGCACATGAAGCGAAACAGTTTTTTCAAGTCACGCTGGCTGGCAGACAAACCCAGCAGTAGAAAGAAAAATGGATAAAATCCCAATACCCAATGCAGGCCAATGGTTTTTTTGAACGATAGTGCAAGAAAAAATACAAATGGAAACCAGAATACCCATCGGTACAGGGTATCGATGCTCGGTAATGCAACCGGGTCATGCCCGGGGTTGTGTTGCTGTCGTGATCGCCACCACACCCACGCGCCCGGCGGCGTCATGAGATACAGCGTTGTGATGAGATATAAGCCTGTATCGTGCCAGGAAAAACGCGCGCCTGTGTTGCGATTATATAGATTGAACAAAATGTTGTCCCAGCAATGGGTGTAATTCCAGTACAGATTGATGGCAATGAGTGGCAGGCTGCACAACAGCATGATGATGGCGCCACGCCAGTGTGAACGGCCGGTTCTGGTCGCGATAAACCAGCCTGCCAGCGCGCCGCCCAGCACAACGGCAAAATACTTGGACAGCAAAGCGCAACCGAGCCAGAAACCGGCGCGGGCGAAGTGATTGGGTCGTGAGGTACGCAAGGCTTGCGCCATGGCGTATACGGTCAAAAAAGTGAACAGGATGAGTGGCGTGTCGGTGGTAATCAATACATCGGCCAGGGTAAATGGCCAGACGAGGTAGAGCATGGCAGCCCAAGCGGCACGTGTTTCATCGATCGGGGCGATCAGGCGATAGATCAGCCAACCTATCAGGGTAGTAGAGGCGACAGCGGGTAAACGTAACCACCAGGCGGCGTGTCCTGCGTCCAGCATGGGAGCCAACCACCAACCCACCATGGGTGGGTGGTCATAATAACCGTAATCCGGATGTTGCGCCCAAACCAGAAAATAGGCTTCGTCGCCAGACATGGGCAGCCAGGCCGCCAGTCCCAGTTTGAGCAGGAAGCTTGTCCACAAGGTGTACTGCAACATGACAGGCAGCGACAGGCGAGCCCGAACGAATGCTATAGCCCCAGGTTTTGCCATAAGGTATCCACACGCGCTTTGACGTCGGCGGACATGGTAATGGGACTTCCCCATTCACGGCTGGTTTCTCCCGGCCATTTGTTGGTGGCATCCATCCCCATTTTTCCGCCCAGACCGGAAACCGGGCTGGCAAAATCCAGATAGTCAATGGGGGTGTTTTCTACCAGCAGCGTGTCACGTACCGGATCCATGCGGGTGGTCATGGCCCAGACGACTTCTTTCCAGTCACGGATGGCGATGTCGTCGTCGACGACGATAATGAATTTGGTGTACATGAACTGGCGCAGGAAACTCCAGATGCCGAACATGACCCGCTTGGCATGACCCGGGTAGGATTTTTTAATGGAGACCACCGCCAACCGGTAGGAACATCCTTCCGGTGGCAAGTAAAAATCGGTGATTTCCGGAAACTGCTTCTGGAGCAGGGGAATGAATACTTCATTGAGTGCGACACCCAGTATGGCGGGTTCGTCCGGCGGTTTGCCGGTATAGGTGCTGTGATAAATCGGGTTGCGTCGCATCGTGATGCGTTCGATGGTCAGTACCGGGAAATGGTCGGTTTCGTTGTAATACCCGGTATGGTCGCCAAATGGGCCTTCAACCGCCGTGTCATCCGGATGAATCACTCCCTCGAGAACGATTTCCGCGCTGGCAGGTATGTGCAGTTCCGAACCGATGCAACGGGCGACATCAGTGCGGGAGCCACGTAACAGACCGGCAAACTGATATTCGGACAAAGCATCCGGAATGGGAGTGACTGCCGCCAGAATGGTGGCTGGATCAGCGCCGATGGCCACAGCAACCGGAAAGGGTTTGCCGGGATTTTGCAGACGAAAGTCGCGCAAATCGAGCGCGCCGCCACGATGCGCCAGCCAGCGCATGATGACGCGGTTGCGGCCAATGACTTGCTGACGGTAAATACCCAGATTTTGCCGTTTTTGGTGCGGACCACGGGTAACGACCAAGCCCCAGGTAATGAGTGGGCCAGCGTCTCCCGGCCAGCAGGTCTGGATGGGCAGACGGGATAAATCTACCTGGTCGCCTTCCCAGACGATTTCCTGACAGGGCGGACGGTTGGCCTCGTGCTCTGGCATGTTGAGTATTTGTTTGAATGCGGGCCATTTTTCCCACAAATCTTTCAGGCCCCGCGGAGGTTCTGGCGCACGCAGAAAAGCCATCAATTCACCAACGGCGCGTAGTGCCGCAACATCCGTTTCGCCCATGCCCAGAGCGACTCGTTTGGGGGTGCCAAACAGATTGGCCAACACCGGGATGTTGTGACCAGTGGGTTTTTCGAACAGGATGGCCGGGCCGGCTGCACGTAGGACACGATCACAGATTTCGGTCATTTCCAGTGCAGGGTTGACCGGGATATTGACCCGCACCAATTCGCCCTGCCGCTCCAGTTCGGTGATGAAATCACGCAAGTCATGAAATTTCAAGGTAATCCCCTGATTTTGCGCAGCAGCAAGCTGGTGGAAATTTCATATTGAAACGGGATACTGTGTACTGTCCCTCCATGTGCGAGGACGTGCGTTGCGCCGACGATACGTTCTATCGGCCAGTCTCCTCCCTTAACCAGCTTATCGGGGGTGATGCGTTCAATCAGTGCCAGTGGCGTGTCATCGTCAAACGGGATGACGGCATCGATGGCAGCCAGTGCAGCAAGTACGGCCATGCGGTCAGCCAGGGTATTGATGGGTCGATCGGCTCCCTTGTCCTGGCGTTTGACTGACGCATCCGAGTTGACTGCCACAATGAGCGAAGCGCCCAGCGCACGTGCTTGCGCCAGATAGGTGACATGCCCACGGTGCAAAATGTCGAAACAGCCGTTGGTGAAGACCAGCGGTCGTGGCAACTGTCGCCACAGTGTATCGTCGTCGGCAGGGAGCAGTTTGTGTTCCGGATCAGTCGATTGCATCGATTTGATAATTGAGTGTCGGTTGGGTGTCAGTTGGGTGCCAATTGAATTTTGGAATTTTTGAATCTCGTGAAGATCAGTGATATTCGAACAGGGTAATGACCTGTTTGACGCCACTGGTCAGTCGTGCCACCCGTGCCGCTTCATCCCCTTGAGCTTGGGTCACGATGCCCATCAGATACACGACGCCATGCTCGGTGATAACGTCGACGTTTGCCATGGGAACGGTTCCTGCATCTATGAAGCGGGCGTTCACTTTGGCACTGATGTAAACGTCTTTGCTACGTGAGGAAAAATCGGTAGGGGCGCCGATTTCCAGCTGGTTGTAGACTTTATTGACATCGGGCATGGCCTGTACCATTGCGGTAATCTGAGCCTTGGTGGCGTCATCGGGGACTTGCCCGGTCAATAGTACATTGCGGTCGTAACTGTTGACGTTGACGTGTACCTTGTTGGCAGGGTAATTGGCAGTGATGCGACCGGAGGCGTGCATGTCAATTTCGCTGTCGTCCAGGTATGTCGCTGATGTGCGTGGATCCGTTGCTACGGCAACCCCGGCACCTGTGCCGGCGATCAGCGCTGGAACACAGCCGGTCAATGGCCAGATAGACAGCGCGAGTAAAATCATCATCAAGGGTTTACGCTGCATTTATTCGACTCCCAGAATAATCCGGTCAACATTTTCACACAGGCAATGGATGATAATGCCATGTATTTCCTGAATCCGGGCAGTGCGTTCCGAAGGAACAGCAATACGGATATCATCTTGTTGCAACAGTTCAGCGACCAGTCCGCCTTGTTGCCCGCCCAGCGCAATCACGCGCATTTCCCTGTCGTGGGCCGCGACGATAGACTCTACCACATTGCGTGAATTGCCGCTGGTGGAAAATGTGACCAGAATGTCCCCTGCGCGGCCAAGCGCCATAATTTGCTTGGCAAAAACGCGATCAAAATCATAATCATTTGCTATCGACGTTAAAATGGCGCCGTCGGTGGTCAGCGCGATAGCGGCAAGTGCGGGGCGCTCGACCTCGAAACGGTTGACCATTTCTGCGGCAAAATGTTGTGCGTCACTGGCTGAACCGCCATTGCCACAAATCAATAATTTGCCTTCTGCCAACAGACAGTCACTGATCAATTGTGCGGCTTCGGCTATTTGTGGCGCTACACTGACGGCGGCAATAGCAACTTGCGCGCTGGCATACAGGGTTTCTGTAATGTGTTCGGTTAGATCCATGCCTGTCATATCTGTTAAAACAAATTCGGTTATAGCGCAACTGCGTTGAGAATTCTACACTTTTCTGCTAGCGGTGTCTGCCATTTCAGGAACGAACCGATTTGCCTGCCTGCAGTCGCGGGCGGTCTGGCGGAATACTGTCGGAATAAACCAGTGTTTCATTTGCTGATTTGACTTGTGTGATTGCTCGGCTTGGGGAAGCGCGCACTACTATTGAGCATGCGGGTTCCGGTTTTGGTGCAATGCAGATGGACAAAACGTCTTTGTTTTTCAAGAAAGCCTTGTCAGACGTCTTGTGTCATCGAAATTTGACAGGTTGTGTTGTCAGGCATGAATTCTGCTTCTTGTATTCATGATTGAATTCAAGAAGGCTGTGCCAGTTGCAATCGAGCATACTGAAGAATTTCCGGTAGCAGAAAGCGGCGTGTTTGCCAACGGTAACAGGCGGGCATCAGTTTGCTTGCCATTTTTTGAGCGTACGATATGAAAGTGAGGGAGTCATGACCGATTCAAAACATAGTCCGGATCGCCGCAAGGTAATTCAGTTGATCGGCGGCGCTGGTGCCGCAGCGATGGTTCAAATGTTACCGTTTGGCGCAGGATTGGCTCGGGCAGCCGAAAAGTTTACTGTAGGCGTGATTTATGTCGGGTCACGTGATGACTTTGGTTATAACCAGTCACATGCGCAGGCTGCAGCTTATATCAAGAAATTGCCGGGTATCGAAGTGGTCGAGGAAGAAAGAGTGCCGGAAACCATTGATGTGGAGAAAACCATGGAGGCCATGATCAACGAAGATGGCGCGCAGATGATTTTTGCTACTTCATTTGGCTACTTTAACCCATATGTGCTCAAAATGGCGAAAAAGTATCCGAACGTACGTTTCGCGCACTGTGGCGGATTGTGGTCCAAGGGTATGCCGACCAATATCGGCAGTTTTTTTGGCTATATCGATGAATGTGAATATTTGAGCGGTATTGCCGCAGCGGCCACTAGCAAGAGCAAGAAATTGGGATTTGTTGCTGCCAAACCGATTCCGCAGGTGCTGCGCAACATCAATGCCTTTTTGCTCGGTGCGCGTTCGGTGGATCCGAAAGCGACTGTCAGCGTCATCTTTACCGGCGACTGGTCATTGCCGGTCAAAGAAGCCGAAGCAGCCAACAGCCTGATTGATCAGGGAGTGGATGTGCTGACCTGTCACGTGGATAGTCCAAAAGTCGTCATTGAAACGGCTGAACGGCGTGGCATTTATAGTTGCGGTTTCCACGTCAATCAGGCTGTTCTCGCTCCAAAAGGTTACCTGACGGGTGCCGAATGGGAATGGAAGACCCCATACGTCATATTGGTTGACAACGCTGAATCCGGCAAGCCGATGATTAATTTTTTGCGCGGCGGACTGAGGGAAGGCTTTGTTAAAACGTCGGCGTTTGGTCCGGCGGTGTCGCCCGCTACCCGTAAGATTTCGATGGCGGTAAAAGCGAAAATGCTTCAAGACGAATTTGTCATTTTCAAGGGCCCGCTCAGGGATAATACGGGTAAAACTGTCATTGCCAGCGGAGTGGCTCTGAGCCAGCAGAACCCCGTGCTGGAAAGCATGAATTATCTGGTCGATGGTGTCATCGGCCAGATCTGAGCGAGGAATGCCAGGTGAAAACAATCCGGGGAACAATGATGAGCCTGTTGCCGCTGGTGGCGGCTTTATTCGTGACTGCGGTGTTGTTCGCCCTGTTTGTGGCTTCGCAAGGTTACCCGGCGTTCGATGCGCTGGCGCTGGTGGGCAAGGGCGCATTCGGTTCAACATTTGCCTGGCAGAACACGTTGTCGCGTGCCGCGCCGATTATGCTTACTGCACTATGTGTCGCCCTGCCGGCGCGCGCCGGTTTGTTGATCATCGGTGGTGAGGGTGCGTTGGCGCTAGGTGGGTTGGCGGCGGCCATGGTGCCGGTGGCGCTGGCAGGGTGGCCTGTTTTGTTGGTGCAGGGGTTGATGGCGCTGGCGGGGTTTGTGGTTGGTGGCGGATGGATCGCCCTGTCTGGTTGGTTGCGTTACAAGCGCGGTGTCAACGAGACCATTTCCAGCCTGTTATTGGCGTACATTGGCGCGGCCGTGTTCAATTTTCTGGTGGAAGGGATATTGCGTGACCCGGCCAGTCTCAACAAGCCTTCTACTGCGCCGATTGGCGACAGGTATGTCATTGGTGCGATTCCTGGCATGGACGTGCACTGGGGTCTGGTCTGGGGAGTTTTGGTCTGTATCGGAGCGTGGTGGTTGATGCGACACACGGTGTTTGGTTTTGCCGTGGGTGTGGCAGGGGGAAACCCGCGCGCAGCGCAGATGGTCGGTTTGCCAGTGGGGAGGCTGATGTTGATGGCGTGTTTTCTTGGCGGCGGCGCTGCCGGGTTGGCTGGTATGTTGGAGGTGGCGGCGGTACATGGTGATGCCAACGCTGATTTGATGGCGGGCTATGGATATGCCGGAATACTGGTTTCGTTTGCTGCCCGCCATCACCCGCTTGGTGTGATGGCAGGCGCCTTGCTGGTGGGCGGAATAGGTGCGTCGGGCAGTTTATTGCAACGGCATCTGGATCTGCCGGATGCCGCGACGCTGGTGCTTCAGGGCATGCTGTTTGTTAGTCTGCTGGCGTTCGAAACCTTGAATCGGAAAGGGGCACAACGTGTCTGATGCAAGTGGTGGAATAGCGGTTGGCAGCTTGTTATTGGCCTTGTTGGGTGGAGCGATGCGGGTAAGCACGCCGTTTCTGTTCGTTAGTCTGGGCGAATGCATCACCGAAAAATCCGGGCGCATCAATCTTGGTCTGGAAGGTACGCTGGTGTTTGGCGCCATGAGCGGTTATGGCGTGGCATACCTGACCGGATCGCCTTGGCTTGGCATACTCGCCGCAGGAGGTAGCGGTTTGTTGCTGGGGGTGATGCACGGCCTGCTGTGTTCTTTACCCAGAGTCAATGATATTGCAGTTGGTATTGCGATGATGCTGTTTGGTACCGGGCTAGCCTTTTTTTTGGGGAAGCCTCTGATACAGCCTGTGGCGCCGACGTTGCCGTCGCTGGTATTGGGGGGATGGAGCAGCAATACGCAGATTCAGGAGGCCTTGCGCATTAATGTGCTGTTGCCGATTGGCATCGTACTGGCTTTCGCCCTGCGCTGGGCGTTTGTCCATACGCGCTGGGGCCTGGCGTTGCGATTGGTAGGTGACAATGCAGCGGCGGCACGTGCGCTTGGATATCCGGTGATACCGGTGCGCATCGCCGCAACGGCAGTGGGTGGTTTTCTGGCCGGTATTGGTGGCGCATTCCTGTCGCTGTATTATCCGGGCAGCTGGAACGAGGGTTTATCCAGCGGACAGGGGTTGATGGCCGTGGCGTTGGTGATTTTCGCCAGATGGGATCCGGTGCGTTGTGCCTTGGCTGCCCTGCTGTTTGGTGCCGCAGGCGCATTGGGCCCGGCGCTACAGTCGCAGGGTATGACGTCCGGTTATTATTTGTTTAACGCTGCGCCTTATGTATTGACATTGATTTTGATGTCGATGAGCTGGTCTTCTGGCCGATCACTGGCCGGAGCGCCTGGTGAATTGTCATTGGTCAACCGATAAAGAGACACTGATTTGTTCACTGATTTATTCCGTTATTGCGGCCATGCGAGAATAGACGAGAATAAATCAGTAATTTCATAAACGTGAACTGGAGCGGATATGGATGGTTTTTATCTGGATGCGGATCCCTATCCCTGGCCTTGGGATGGGCAACTGTCGGTTGCAGATACTGCGTTGATAATTATTGACATGCAAACCGATTTTTGTGGCATTGGCGGTTATGTTGACAAGATGGGTTACGATTTATCCCAGACCCGTGCACCGATCGAGCCGATACGGGCGGTGCTTGGCGTCATGCGCAAGCGCGGTTTTTGTATTGTACACACTCGGGAAGGGCATCGACCTGATCTGAGCGATTTGCCGGCCAACAAACGCTGGCGTTCGCAACGTATTGGCGCTGGTATTGGTGACCCGGGCCCGTGCGGACGTGTGTTGGTGCGTGGGGAGCCGGGTTGGGAAATTATCCCGGAACTGGCACCGCTTCCGGGTGAAGTCGTCATCGACAAACCAGGCAAAGGTTCATTTTATGCCACGGATCTGGAACTGGTGTTACGCACGCGTGGTATCCGTAATCTGATTCTCACCGGCATTACCACCGATGTATGCGTGCATACCACCATGCGTCATGCGAATGATATGGGGTATGAATGCCTGTTGCTGGAAGATTGTTGTGGCGCGACCGACTGCAATAACCATCTGGCGGCAATCAACATGATCAAGATGCAAGGTGGCGTATTTGGTGCGGTTTCTGATTCAGCCGCCTTGCTTGCGGCGCTGGTTTAGCGATATGGACGGCACGTTGGTGGGTGCGAATGGACAAACACCGGGGCGCGACGCAATTTCGCTGGCGGCGATCGGGGTCAGTAAATGCTTTGGTGAATTGCAGGCGCTGGATGATGTGTCGATGCAGGTGGATGCCGGTAGTTTTCATTGCCTGCTGGGGGAGAACGGCGCTGGAAAAAGTACGCTTGTCAAATGTCTGGTCGGTTATTACCGGCCGGATCAGGGCAATTTTTTGATTGATGGGCGCGAGTACGAAGTGCGCAATCCGCGCGATGCGCAACATTTGGGTATTGGTATGGTGTATCAGCACTTTACCCTGGCGCCTGGTTTGACGGTGGCAGAAAACCTGTTGCTGGCACGCGGTGATTTACCGTTTGTGCTGGACTGGAAACGTGAAAAAACCGGCTTGTCCGAATTCATGGCGCAGATGCCTTTCCGGTTGGAATTGGGTGCGCAGGTTGCAGATCTGGCTGCCGGAGAAAAGCAGAAACTTGAAATTCTCAAGCAGCTGTATCTGCGCCGGCGCTTGCTGATTCTGGACGAACCGACTTCGGTGTTGACGCCAGCCGAAGCTGACGAGGTGCTGGGCATGCTGCATGGAATGACGCGCGCAGGACAGCTGACAGTATTGATGATTACGCATAAGTTTCGCGAGGTGACAGCGTATGGCGATGTGGTCACCGTATTGCGGCGCGGACGACCGGCCGGCACCGGTCGGGTAAATTCGACCTCAGTTGAACAGATGGCGGAAATGATGGTCGGCACGCACATTCATGTTGCGGTAGAGCGCAGCCAGGGACGTGCGCCAGATGCCGAGCCAGGGCCTGTGCGTTTGCAGATTGAAGCGCTGCAAGCCGAAAACGATCGCGGTACACCAGCGATACGGCAGTTTGCGTTGCAAGTGCGTGCAGGCGAGATGGTTGGTGTTGCCGGTGTTTCCGGTAACGGGCAGAAAGAACTGATCGAGGTGTTGCTTGGGCAACGCGCGGCGATTTCGGGCAACATCCTCGTGGATGGGGAACCCTATCAGGCGACGCGCGTGCAGATGCGCCAACATGGTGTGTACAGCTTGCCAGAAGAGCCGCTGAAAAATGCTTGCGTGCCAGGCATGAGCGTGGCAGAAAACATGGCGTTACGCAATTTTGACTTGCCACCTGTGAGCCTGGGTTGGGAGACAGGCTGGCATGTGCGGCCCGCGCAGTTGAATCGTCGCGCCAGAGAACTGGTCGAGATGTTTGGTGTACGCCCGGCTGATCCGTCTTTGCCAATTGCCAGTTTGTCCGGTGGTAACGTACAGCGTGCGGTGTTGGCACGCGAGCTGGCGCAGCCGGTGCGCTTGCTGATTGTGGCCAACCCGGTATTCGGGCTGGACTTTGCGGCGACCGAAACGATCCATCGCAGGTTGGCTGAAGCGCGCAATGGTGGCGCAGCGATTTTGCTGGTCAGCGAGGATCTGGACGAGTTGTTGGAGCTGTCCGACCGTATTCTGGTGATGTCCGAAGGGGTTATCGTTTATGAAGTGACGGCAGACAGCGCCGAACGGGCGGTGATAGGTCGGTATATGGCTGGCCACGAAACCCATGACAAGGAGTTGGTATGCTGAGTGTTCCGGCGCTTCCTTATGCATTTCAGTTTGATCCGGCTCATACTGCACTGATTGTGATCGACATGCAGCGTGATTTTATCGAACCGGGGGGGTTCGGCGCCAGTCTGGGTAATCAAGTGGCGCGTTTGGCACCGTCAGTCCCCGTGGTTGCGGAGCTGCTTGGCCTGTGCCGCCGTCATAAACTGCTGATTGTGCATACGCGTGAAGCGCATCGTCCGGATATGGCTGATTGTCCACCGGCTAAACGCGCGCGTGGTAACCCGGCCGTTCAGATTGGCGATAATGGACCGATGGGGCGGATATTGGTGTCGGGTGAGCCCGGTTGTGAAATTGTTGCTGCGGTGGCGCCGCTGGTCGATGAAATCGTGCTCGACAAGCCCGGGAAAGGGGCATTTTATGCCACGGCACTTGGAGAAATCCTGCGTATAAAAGGTATCCGGCAGCTGATTTTTGCTGGAGTCACCACGGAAGTATGTGTGCAGACCAGTATGCGCGAGGCCAATGATCGCGGTTACGATTGTCTGTTGATTGAAGATGCGACCGAAAGCTATTTCCCCGAATTCAAGGCGGCGACACTGGAGATGATTCGTGCTCAGGGTGGTATTGTTGGCTGGACGGCACCCTTGCAGGCGTTGGCGTCGGCTTTCCAGGCTGCAACACAGGAATCACACGCATGAATGGCACCGTATTGACAGATATGTCGGTCAACTTGCCCGAGGTGGTGGCGGAAGTGGTTGCGGTGTTCGATCGTTATGAAACGGCGCTGATTGCTAACGATGTGGCGGTGCTGGACGAATTGTTCTGGGACAGCGCGTATACTGTGCGTTACGGTATTGCGGAAATATTGTATGGGGCTGCGGCGATTCGTGCCTGGCGTCAGGCGTTCGTGCCCCCGGGCAGCATGGCGCGCAGCCTGCGTCACCGGGTAGTGACTACTTTTGGTCAACAGTTTGCTACGGTTGATGTGGAATTTCTCAGGGATGGTCAGCCGGTGGGACGTCAGAGCCAGACTTGGGTGCGGTTTGGTGTGGGTTGGCGTGTTGCGTCGGCGCATGTGAGTATGTTACAGGTTGAATCACAATGAAGGGCGTCACAGGTCGCCCAAGGACAAATGCCCTTGCCGCCAGTCTGTATGATCGGCTGAAAAACGAGATTTTTTCTTTCTGTTTGCTGCCAGGCGACCGGTTTACCGAAAATCAGATTGCCGAGCGGTTTGGTGTGTCGCGTACCCCGGTGCGTGACGCCCTGTACCGGCTGGAACGCGAAGGTTATCTCCAGGTGTCGTTTCGTAGCGGATGGGCAGTACGATCGTTTGATTTTACCCGATTCGAACAGTTGTATGACCTGCGCGTGGTGCTGGAACTGGCTGCGGTGCGGAAAATATGCGAAGCGGCCGATATGGCCGATTTGTCTGCGCTGAAGTGTGCATGGCTGGTGCCGGAATCAGAACGGGTGAGTGACGGCATTGTGGTGGCTGCCATGGACGAGGATTTTCATCAAGGACTGGTTCGCGCAACCGGTAATGCTGAAATGGCAGCGGTACATCAGGATGTCAGCGAAAAAATCCGCATTATTCGCCGCCTGGATTTCACTCGGGCCGATCGTATTCAGGCGACTTACGACGAACATTCAGAGTTGTTGCGTTTGTTGATGCAGCGTAAGGCTGCTCCGGCAGCGATTGTACTGAAATCGCATATCGAGGCCAGTAAAGCCGAGGTACGCAAGATTACCTTGCATATGTTGCACGAAGCGCGTCAACAGGCTGCGGATTTGCCGAGTTGAATTCCGGGGTATCCGGATTTGTGGTTGAAATATAAGTCTGCCCATAAAACTTCTTTTGCACCAGACACCGGATCGTATGATTTGTAGAAGTCGACTTGATCCGATGCCAGAATGACTGACAGTCAGTATCAGCAGACTGCTGTTTTACAGGGTTATTCAACCCCACGTCCCATGATTACCGCGTGCCCCAGCACGCCACTGGCTGCAAGCAATTCCAGCCTGCCGGCTTCCCGCTGCGCCAGACTTTGCATCCATTGCTGGCTGGCGTCGGCGAGGGCTGACTGTGCTGTCAGCAGTTCAATCATGGTGCCAACACCATGGTCATACCGGTTTTGGGCTGATTCCATCGCGACTTGCGCGCTTTCCAGCCGCACAATACAAAACCAATTGAGGATATTGGTTAATTACACCAACCACTTTCGGTCAATTGTCATTGCAGCTGATGCTGCCGGTATTGTCATTGCAGCTGATGCTGCCGGTATTGTCATAGCCGCTGCTGTTGTAGCAGCCATCGCTGTCATGACCATCAGCATCGTAACCATTGACACCATACCCAGTGCTGTCGTCGACCACCTGTTGTTGGGCGTTGCCGAGATAATATGAGAGTTGCAAACCTAGCACGCCACCATTCTGATTATTAACACTATTATTATCAAAGATATTTCCGGGCGCCGAATTAAGATTATCCACCCGTCCAGGGGTTTGAGATGCACCGGCTAGAGTGTTTTGGTAAAAAATTTGGGGCTGAGCATCCAAGGACTGGTTTGGATCGATGGTAAGCGTATTCCCGGTTGCCGGCATATATACGCTATCGCCGGCCAAAAATTGTTCCATAAGGCCCCCAGGCGTTATTCCACCAGGTAACTGATTGGCATAATCCATAAGCCTTAGCTGGGCGCCAGGATCATTCAATATTTCATTAGCGATAGCAGACTGTCCATTATTTGCCGCATAATTAATCGCGGCTTGCAGCTGAGCTTCAAGATTCTGAAGTTGCCCAGTTTGAAGATTCTGATATAAAGCCTGATTAGACGGATCTTGTAAAGCCTGTGCTAATTGATTGTTCAAATCAGCCAAATTGCTTGACGAAATACCACCGTTCGCCATCAATGCATTAATATCATTAGCAGTAAAAACTGGCTGACCGTTCAAAGTTAACTGTCGGAGAAAAGTCCGTGCACCATAATTACCATTAACATCGAACTGAAACGGCCCGAATGAATACCCTGCATTGGGTGAGTTCGGACTTGGTGAGGGTATCGGAAATTTTGTGTGCAAGGCATAACATGATGAACCCTGAAAGGAACATGTATGCCACGCAAGATCAAGAACCCATTGCCGGACGATTCCCATATTCCGGATATTCCCAAAGAATTGCT
>JAJYHV010000031.1:7331-14111 GCA_021790515.1 Pseudomonadota bacterium | reverse complement strand
AAGTCCACACCCAAAAATTGCTGCATCTGGACATCAAACCGTCCAACATCTACATCCGCATGGATGGCTCACCGGTACTGATTGACTTCGGTGCGGCACGTCAATCGTTCAGCAAGGAACATCAAAAGCTGATGACAATGTATACCCCCGGGTTCGCCGCACCCGAACAATACCAGAGCGGTACGGCCCAATTAGGCCCGTGGACCGACATTTACAGCATTGGCGCCAGTATGTACGCCTGCCTCGCCGGCACAGCCCCACAGGCCGCCGACCAGCGCCGCGACAACGAAAAACTGATTCCCGCGGCCAAGGCATGGCGCGGAAAATACTCGTCAGACATGCTCAATATCGTTGACAGCTGTCTGCAGCTGGATCCGCTACAGCGACCACAAAGCGTATTCATGCTACAAAAAAACATTCTGGAGACCAGCGAGCTGGAAACCAAGCCACCGTCGCTGCTGGACAGTATTCGCAACACGCTTTATAAAGATATTTTTTAACAATCAATCATACTAAACAAAGGGTTGCATATGCGATTCTCGATTTACCAGGCCAGCCGACAGGGGGGTCGCCACTATAATGAAGATCGGATTGCTTATTCCTATAGTCGTGACGCTCTGTTAATGGTTATCGCCGACGGGATGGGCGGTCACAGTCGCGGTGAACTGGCCGCACAACTGTCCGTCAAAACAATCGCGGATGCCTTTCAGCGCCACGCGCATCCCAAACTGCGCGATCCGGCGAATTTCCTGCATGGCGCACTACAGCGCGCGCACGAAGCCATCAACGATCAGGCTCTCAAGCAAAAAATTTCCGATGCCCCACATACAACCTGCGTGGCCTGCGTCATTCAGGAAGACACCGCCTGGTGGGCTCATGTTGGCGACTCGCGCTTGTATTTGTTCAGTGACAACCAACTCATTACCCGCACCCACGATCACTCCGCCGTCCAGCAGATGCTCGACGAAGGCATCATCTGCGAAAGCGACATGAGCACCCACCCCGACCGCAACAAAGTCTACAACTGTCTGGGGGGTTACCTGCCGCCGGAAATCGAAGTCTCCCGTCCGATGCCGCTTACCCGCCACGATCGTATCCTGATGTGTACCGACGGCCTGTGGGGGCAGGTCACCACCGAGCAGATTGCCACCACGCTGTTCCGCCTGCCTCTGGAACGCGCCGTCGAATTTCTGATGGATCATGCCGAGTTGCGTGCCGGACGCACAGGCGACAACCTGTCCGCCATTGCCATGGTATGGGAAACCCAGGATGAAGCGGACAACAATGCTGTGTCCACCATCGCCATGGCAGATAATACCTTCACCACCAAAATGAGTACTTACACGCCAAGCGCAGCAGATTTTGCCGAAGACGAAGTCGAACGCGTCATCAGCGAAATTCAAAACACCATCAAAAAATTCTCTGAGCAGAAACCATGACCTTCCGACCCAGTCAGCGCGCTGCCAATCAATTGCGTCTCTTTTCTCTCGACCGGGGCATCATGCGCCACGCGGAAGGCTCTGCCATGGTTCGCGCGGGCGGCACCGAAATCATCTGCACCGCCAGCATCGAAAACACGGTACCCGGTTTTCTCAAGGGCAAAAATCAAGGCTGGCTTACCGCCGAATACGGCATGCTACCCCGATCAACCTCGACACGCATGGATCGCGAAGCCGCGCGCGGCAAACAAAACGGCCGCACACAGGAAATCCAGCGCCTGATTGGCCGCGCCCTGCGCGCTGCCATCAATCTCGATGCCTTGGGCGAACGCACGCTGCGCATCGACTGTGACGTCATCCAGGCCGATGGCGGCACCCGCACCGCAGCCATCAGCGGCGCCTTCGTCGCTGCCCATGACGCCATCCAGCGCTTGATAGACCATGGCGAACTCACTACCTCCCCGATTCGGCATTTCGTGGCGGCCGTTTCAGTCGGCATCTTCAACGGCATCCCCGTCCTTGATATGGACTACGCTGAAGACAGCGCCTGCGATGCCGACATGAATGTCGTCATGACCGAAGCGGGAGCATTTATCGAAGTACAGGGCACGGCAGAAGGCGCCCCCATTCAACGCGAACAACTACAACAATTGCTTGCCTTGGCCGAACAAGGCATCCAGCAGATCATCGCCGTGCAACATCGCGTGCTTGCCGCACCCAGCCCAACATGAAACTGGTTCTTGCCAGCGGCAACAGCGGCAAACTGCGCGAACTGGACGCCCTGCTCGCCCCACTCGGCTTCACCTTATTACCACAGAATACGTTGGGCGTACCCGAGGCCGACGAACCCCACCCCACTTTCGTGGAAAATGCGCTGACCAAAGCACGACATGCCGCGCGGCAGACCGGCCTGCCCTCGCTGGCCGACGATTCCGGACTATGTGTCGCCGCCCTGCACGGCGCTCCCGGCGTTCATTCTGCCCGCTACGCGCCGGAAAACAGCATCGAACACCGCATCGAACACCGCGACCAACGCAACAACCACCACCTCATCGCCAATCTGCACGGCATTCATGATCGAACAGCCTGGTATTATTGCGTGCTGGTACTGATGCGTCACGCGCACGACCCGCAACCCCTCATCGCCGAGGGCGTCTGGCATGGAGAAATCATCGATATCCCGCGCGGTCAGCATGGGTTCGGTTACGATGCGCATTTTTTTCTGCCCGCGCAAGGAAAAACCGCCGCTGAACTCGACCCCGTTGAAAAAAACCGTCTGAGCCACCGTGCAATGGCACTGCATCAACTCGTCGCGCGCCTGCAGGAACAATCCATGCCGTAAAATCATTACCAGCGAAATCCCGGCGAAATTCTTGCTTTTAATGTCAGAATGTCGCAGAATCAGCGCTGGTTCTTCACAACTCCGACACCAATGCGACCGGACCACACCCGATTTCAGGTTCAGAACAAACAACCCGTCGTGACAACCCGGGCGCCTGCATGAACAACGCCATCCTGCACGCCCACCACCTGCCCATTCCGGCAACCCCGCCGCCGCTGTCGTTGTACGTCCATATTCCATGGTGCGTGCGCAAATGTCCGTATTGCGATTTCAATTCGCATCATGCCCCGGCCGACATACCGGAACAGGAGTATGTAAGTGCACTGTTGCACGATCTGGAACTGGCGCTACCCCTCATCTGGGGACGACACATCACATCGATATTCATTGGTGGTGGTACGCCGAGCCTGTTTTCGGGCGCGGCCATCGATCGCCTGCTGTGCGGCGTGCGCGCATTGTTGCCGCTGGAACCTGGAGCCGAAATCACACTGGAAGCCAATCCCGGCACCGCCGAAGCCCAGCGTTTTTTTGACTATCGCGCCGCTGGCGTCAACCGCCTGTCGCTGGGCATACAGAGTTTCAATGACCGCCACCTGGTCGCGTTGGGTCGCGTTCACGACAGCCATTCAGCCCGCATGGCCATCGACATGGCGGCGGCCCATTTCGACAACTTCAACCTGGATCTGATGTACGGTCTGCCGGATCAATCCATGGAGGCCTGCCTTGCCGACCTGCACGAAGCGCTGAGTTTTCAGCCGTCGCACCTGTCGTGCTATCACCTGAGCATAGAACCCAATACTGCATTCCATCTGCGGCCACCCGTGCTGCCGGATGACGACATCTGCGCCGACATGCAGCAACACATTGAACAACATCTGGCCGCTGCCGGCTACGCGCATTATGAAACATCGGCTTTTGCGCGTGGTCGGCACATGTCGCGCCACAACCTCAACTACTGGCAGTTCGGCGATTATCTGGGTATTGGCGCAGGCGCGCACAGCAAACTGTCCGGTCACCTTGGCATCCTGCGCCAGCAACGGCAACCGCATCCACGCCACTACATGGAGCAATGCGCCCATGACCAGCCGGTATTGAACGAACACCGCCTGACGCGGGAAGCGGCCGGATTCGAATTCATGATGAACGCACTACGCCTTGTCGATGGCGTGGACGTCGCCCTGTTCACCGAACGCACGAACCTGTCGTTGAACATGCTGGAACACGCCCTGCATCAAGCCGAACAACGTGGCCTGTTAAGCCGCGACGCATCGCGCCTCGCGCCAACGTTGCACGGGCAGCGCTTTCTCAACGATCTACTGGAGCTATTCCTGCCCGACCATGAATATACCTGATATTTTTGAGCGCACCCGAATTTTGCTTGGCGATACCGCTCTTGAACATCTTGCCGCCTGCCACGTGGTCGTGGTTGGTCTGGGTGGCGTCGGCGGCCAATGTGCCGATGCCCTTGCCCGCGCGGGAATCGGCCGCCTGACCCTGATCGACAGCGATGTGATCACCCACAGCAACATCAACCGGCAACTGGTTGCATTGCAATCCACCCTGGGCAAAGCCAAGACCGATGTGATTCGTGCGCACATCGCCGATATCAACCCGGCCTGTCAGGTCGTTCTTCATCAGGTATTTCTCACCTCAGACAACATGGCGCACTTTCTGCCCGCCGATGCCGATTTCGTCATCGACTGCATCGACACCGTGCCGAGCAAGCTGGCGCTGATCGTTCATGCGCACCGACAAGGCATCCCGGTGACGGTGAGCATGGGCGCGGGCAACCGGATCGATCCGACACGGGTACGTCTGGCCGATATCAGCCAGACCACATCATGCCCGCTGGCGCGCATCATACGGCAGGGCCTGCGCAATCAGGGCATCCTGAACGGCATACCAACCGTATACTCCGACGAACCGCCACGCTCGCCACGCCCGCGCCAGGACGATGACAACCGACCCACCAATGGCACCATCAGTTACCTGCCGCCCATGTTCGGCCTGATGCTGGCCAGCGTCGCCGTTCGCCATTTGCTGAAAGACCAGCTCTGATCCCGGCGCGAGCGTCTGTACCATAACGGAGCCAATCCGTACAAAATGAGCGAACGTCCGATTTGACCGCCACCATATCGCGTGTTAACGGGCAACGGATCTCAATGGGACGAGGCGGTCTGGCGAGAAGACTGCCGGTTCAGCTGCCAGGCAGAACCGGACGACCGAACAGATAGCCTTGACCCCAGTCGACGCCCAGTTCGCGCAAGATATCCAGCGTGTCGGTATCTTCCACGAATTGCGCGATTGTCACCAGATCAAGGTCGCCGGAGATATCACAGATACGTTTGATGATGGAACGTATGCGCTTGTCTCGCACCCTGCGCACCAACTCGCCATCGATCTTGATAAACGAAATAGGCAAATTCGCCAGATAACGAAACGAGGAACACCCTCCGCCAAACCCGTTGATGGCCAAGCGTATGCCAAACCCGACAAACGGCAATAATTTCATCTTGATCGCCTCGATATCGCCAAACACCTGTTTTTCATTGATTTCCAGTACCAATGGCTTGGTAGAGGCCAACAAGTCGGGGGCGCACTGCCCGCACGCCTCCTGCGCCTGCGCAAACAAGGCTGCGGTCAGATCCGGATGCGACAGCAACCCCGCTGATACATTGACAAAATGCGCCAAGGGTTCAATCCCGCCCTGCAAATTACTGGTGCAGCGATGAATGGTCTGACTGATGACTGCGTGATCGATCAGATGTGTCAGTTGCATCTCGATGGCAGTCTCAATGAAATCGGCAGCCACCGTCACCTGTCCCTGCTCATCCAACATGCGCGCCAGCGCTTCTTCGGCCACCTGCTTGCCGGTCGACAGCTGTACGATAGGCTGGTATGCGGCATGCAGGCGCCCCGATTCCACCGCTTCTTGCAGTTTTGCCGCGATAGAATAAATTGTCCGCGCATTTCGTGCGCTCACCACGCAATTGCGCCCGCTCTTCTTGGCCTCATACAAGGCCGCATCGGCAAGACGGGCCAGGAATTCCGGTTTGTCCCCGTCCTGTGGGCAACAGGCCACGCCAATGCTGACGGTTGTCTTGATGCGCTGATTGTGAAACGCGACACCGATATCCGCCACTGCCTGGCGTATCTGTTCAGCCACCGTCAGCGCACCAGCCTGATCGGTATCCGGCAAGACGATCAGAAACTCCTCGCCACCCCAGCGGCAAAACCAGTCGCTCGAACGCAAGGTACGCTTGGCGACATCCGCCACATCACGCAGCAAGGTATCGCCCAGGTCATGGCCGTAATTGTCATTGATCATCTTGAACCGATCCAGATCCAGCAGCAGGACACTGAATGGCTCGTTACTGCGCCGGGCGTAGGCATGCACGGTCAACAACACCTCCTGCATCGCGCGCCGGTTCAGCGCTCCGGTCAACGGGTCGACGGAGGCCAGTGTCTCCAGCGACATCTTCAGTCGGGTCTGCTCCAGCGCCACCGTCACCAGTTGGGAAAATACCGTAAAAGGCGCCATGCCGACGCGATCGAAATAATCTTCCACATCGACGAAAATCACCACCAGCCCGCGCGGAGAATGGTATGGGTCGCCTACCGGCAAGGTCAGCGCCTCCCGCATACCATACTGCTGGGCATGTTCGCGCCAGGGCGCAAAACTCGCGTCATCGCGCACTCTGACCACCACTGGCCGATTCATCGCCAGTGAACGCCGCGCCGGCCCCTGCATGGCGACAGGAGAAAGGTCGATCACCAGACCACGGGTATATTCACGCGCCCTGCCTGTCGAATAAGACGGGCAAATAACCTCGTTGTCGGGGTCGCCGATATACATCCAGGCGAGGCAAATATGCGTCGATGACGCCACCAAAGCATCACACATCGACACCAGCACTGCTTCCGGAGTACCGCCCTGTACCAGACCCGTGCTTGCTGCCAGCAGCGCCCGGTACAAATGCAAAGGTTCGTGCGACAAGT
>JAJYHV010000031.1:0-7027 GCA_021790515.1 Pseudomonadota bacterium | reverse complement strand
TCCGGCTTACCATATTGCAGACTTTCTCCGGTCAGTGTCACCACGCGGCCACCAGCCGCTTCCAGCACCGCCTGCGCTGCTGCAGTATCCCATTCACACGTGGGCGCCAGCCGTGGATAAATATCCGCATTTCCTTCGGCAACCCGACAGAATTTCAATGAACTGCCTGCCTGCACCAATTCATGCGCACCCAACCGGGCGATAAACTGTTCCGTTTCTGCATTCAGGTGACTTTTGCTCGCCACGACCCGTACCACGCTACCCGGACTCGCAACGTGAATCGGTATCCGCACGCCTTGCAGTTCACGAAAAGCGCCTACACCACTACCGCCCATATAAGCCGCATCCAGCGCAGGCGCGAACACTACCCCCAATACCGGCCTGCCCTGCTCAATCAACGCAATATTGACGGTAAACTCACCATTACGCGCGACAAACTCTTTTGTTCCATCCAAAGGGTCAATCAACCAGAAACGCGTATGGAGATGCCGGACTTGCTGTGAAGCAGCATCTTCTTCCGACACCACCGGAATATCCGGTGTCAACTGCTGCAAACCGGCAACCAGCACAAGATGAGCCGCCAAATCAGCCTGCGTCAACAGGCTGTTGTCGGCCTTGTGCGTCACTTCCCACCGTTTATCATCGCCCGCATAAAGCTGCATGATCGCCGCCCCGGCCTGACGCGCCAATGTTAATACTGCCTGCAGACGTTCTTCCAATTGCTCCATATCACTCCTCGTGTCGTATTTTGTATTTTGTTGCAAAAAAAAATGTTTTTATGTATTATACACAGAAAAATACAAATCTATTTCGCAAAATACACGAATTGCGACAAACCACAACAAAACGTCTAATGGCGTAATGGTAACAAAATAACCTGCGAGGCACGACCATGACCGAACCCATTGATCTACTAGGCTTGAATACAACCCGGGTGTGGGATACCGAATCCGCCTTTATACACCTGCAAGACATCCATCGCGCCGAATCACGCCGTACCGCCGAACGCCTGCTGCACACACTCGGCATCCTTCCACCTGCACTGGATGCTGCCAGCCTGCGTGACGAACACGGGCAAACACTCACTCCCAGTGTTTTGCAATGGGAAATCGATCGTGCACGAACACGACGCCAACTGGTACTGTTCATTCAGACATCCTCCTTGCCAACCGGTCAACCGTGCCTGCACGCCAACGATAGCCGTGGCGCACGCTACTGGTTGCCCCTCGACCGACCCATCGACACACCATCCGCATTGCTCAGCGCCTTGACACAATTACAGACACATATCAACAAACCCATCACCGTCCTGCCCCACGGCGCCATCACCAGCATCGCACGCGCCACATCGGCAACAGACAAACTGCAATTTGCCCTGCTGGCCTACCCACCCATTCTGCCCGCTGATCTGACGCCAACCACCCGCTATGCGATTACCCGAACACCCCATCTGCAACGACTGGAAGCTGAAAGCATCCACATCATCCGTGAAGCCGTTGCCGGAGCAGAGAATCCGGCCATGCTATATTCCATTGGCAAGGACAGTTCCGTCATGCTGCATCTGGCGCGCAAGGCGTTCTACCCTGCTCCACCGCCCTTTCCCCTGCTGCACATCGATACTCGCTGGAAATTTCGTGAAATGTATCTGCTGCGTGACCGCATGGCAAGAGAAAGCGGCATGGAATTACTGGTTCACATCAACCCGGAAGCCATCGAAAAAAACATCAACCCCTTTGATCATGGCTCGGCCCTGCATACCGACATCACCAAAACCCAAGGTTTGAAACAAGCCTTGGATCATTACAAATTCGATGCCGTATTTGGTGGTGCACGCCGCGATGAAGAAAAATCCCGCGCAAAAGAACGGATTTTTTCGTTCCGCAGCCCCACTCACCGTTGGGATCCAAAAAATCAGCGTCCGGAATTATGGAATCTTTACAATACCAAAATCAACCGCGGCGAGAGCATGCGGGTATTTCCGCTGTCCAACTGGACCGAACTGGATATCTGGCAGTATATTTATCAGGAACGCATTCCCATCGTACCCCTGTATTTTGCCAAATCACGCCCGGTCGTCGAACGCAATGGTATGCTCATCATGGTCGATGACGCCCGCATACAACTTTTGCCCAACGAAACCATTCAATGCAAAACCGTCCGCTTCCGCACGCTGGGTTGCTACCCGCTGACCGGCGCTTTTGAATCAGAAGCGCTGGATGTCGCTGACATCATTCTGGAACTGCTCGGCACCCACAACTCTGAACGCCAAGGGCGCGCCATCGACACCGATTCGGTCGCCAGCATGGAAAAACGCAAACAAGAAGGATATTTCTGATGACGACCACCATGCCACACCTCTCTTCCGCCACCGAACGCATGGATATTTTCCTGCGTCAGCAACAGCAGCAGGATTTGTTGCGTTTCATCACCTGTGGCAGCGTCGATGACGGCAAAAGCAGCCTGATTGGCCGCCTGCTCTGGGAATCGCACCAACTGTTCGATGACCAGTTGGCCAGCCTGCGTGCCGAATCAAAACGTCACGGCACACAGGGCGACAACATTGACTTCGCGCTACTGGTCGACGGACTGGCTGCCGAACGTGAACAGGGTATTACCATCGATGTCGCCTATCGGTTCTTTTCCGTCAACACACGCAAATTCATCGTTGCCGACACCCCCGGACACGAGCAATACACCCGTAACATGATTACCGGCGCCTCGAATGCGGACGTTGCCATCCTGCTCATCGATGCACGCCACGGCTTACTCACGCAAACCCGGCGTCACGCCTGGCTGGTATCGCTGGTGGGTATCCGTCACGTCGTGCTGGCCATCAACAAAATGGATCTGGTCGAATTCAACCAGGAAGTTTTTCAACGCATCAATGACGATTTCCGCCTTTTCGCCAAGCACCTCGACTTCGACAGCATCACCGCCATCCCGTTGAGCGCACTCAAAGGGGACAACATCACCCAGCGCTCGGATCACACACCCTGGTATAGCGGCCCCACCCTGATGGGGTATCTGGAAACCATCAAGATTTTGCCCCGCTACTCGAATCGACTGGTCTTCCCCGTGCAGTGGGTCAACCGCCCTCACGCCAATTTCCGTGGCTTCGCCGGCACCATTGCCGAAGGCAGCGTACATACGGGTGACGAAATCCGCGTCACTTCTTCCGGACAAACGGCACGGGTAGCCGAAATCGTCACCTTTGACGGTTCGTTGACCGAGGCGGGAACCGGAGCCGCCGTCACCCTCACCCTGGATCGGGAAATTGACGCTTCGCGTGGAGATGTCATTGCCTTGGCGCAACACCCACTGGAAACCAGCGATCAATTTGAAGCCGTACTGGTGTGGATGAATGAAGAAGCCGGATTGATCGGACGCAGTTACGACATCAAGCTGGCGACGCAATGGTCTTCCGCCACCATTACCCGCATCAAGCACCGCATCGACATCAATACCCAGGCACATGAAGCAAGCAAATCGCTGGCACTCAACGATATCAGTGTCTGCACGCTCGCCACCGGAAAACCGCTGGTGTTTGACCATTACCAACACAGCCAGACGCTTGGCAGTTTCATTCTGGTCGACCGCTTCACCCATGCCACTGTCGCCGCCGGCATGATTCAACACACTTTGCGCCGAGCGCAAAACATTCACAAACAAGCCTTGACCATTACCCGCGCCGAACGCGAACACCAAAATGGTCACCGTGGTCGTGTCATCTGGTTCACGGGACTGTCCGGTTCAGGCAAATCCGCATTGGCCAATGCACTGGAAACCGCCCTGCACGCCCAAGGCTATCGCACCTACATTCTCGATGGCGATAACGTCCGTCATGGTCTGAACAAAGATTTGGGATTCAGCGACGAAGACCGCGTCGAAAATATCCGCCGCGTCGCGGAAGTCGCCAAATTAATGCTGGACGCCGGATTGATCGTCATGACCGCATTCATCTCGCCATTCCAGCGCGAACGCGACATGGCACGAGAAACCATCGGCGCTGAAAATTTCGTCGAAGTCTATGTGGATACACCATTGGAAATCTGCGAACAACGCGATGTCAAAGGTCTGTACAAAAAGGCACGCCGTGGGGAGCTACCCAATCTGTCAGGTATCGGCAGTCCTTACGAAGCGCCAGCGCATCCTGAACTGGTACTGCATACCACCGGCGATGACAGCCTGACGACCAATGTCGAACGTCTGTTGACGGCCATTTTCGCTACAAATACAGATCAGTAAGCATTCTTGCCACTAAACACTTTGATCGTGCGCAACAGAATCCAGATATCGAGCCAGATCGACCACTGATTGATATACTCGATATCGGATTCCACCCGCCGCATCATCAGACTGATCTCCTTGGTTTCGCCACGCAATCCTCGTACCTGCGCCAACCCGGTAATACCTGGCTTGATGTGATGACGCGCAAAGTAATCACTGATGCGCTGCGAATACTCCGTATCATGCTGAATCGCGTGCGGGCGAGGCCCAACCAGCGACATATCTCCCAACAGGACATTAAATATCTGCGGTAACTCGTCCAGGCTGGTCTTGCGGATGAAACGACCCACCCGCGTCACACGAGGATCATCTTTTTCTGCCTGTTTTACTATCTGGCCCGTTTCCCCTTCTGGCTGAACGTACATGCTGCGAAACTTCCAGATCCGAAAAATCTTGCCAT
Organism: Pseudomonadota bacterium; assembly: GCA_021790515.1. Lineage (GTDB taxonomy): Bacteria > Pseudomonadota > Gammaproteobacteria > Burkholderiales > Sulfuriferulaceae > Sulfuriferula. The sequence goes on along the minus strand of JAJYHV010000031.1, from coordinate 2,340 downwards.
TCCAGCCCGCCCGCTTCTGCCGATAAAAAATCGGCCCGGGGCTGTCCAGTTTGATCAGTACCGCAATAATCAGCAGCAATGGCGCGATGAGCAACAAGATCAGAAACGACAGCACGCGGTCCTCGATCAACTTGGCCAGACGATTGAGCCCAATCAACGGCGTTTCAGACAAAGTCAACACCGGAATACCAGCCAATTCGGTCACCGCATGGTTGACCAAGCGCAAGGAAAAAATATCCGGAATCCAGTGAATCGTCACGTATTTGTCCATCAATCGCGGATAAATCTCTCCCAACACACCGGCTAACGCCAGCGGTGTCACCACATAGACCACGTCAACGCCATATTCATCCACCAGACGCGGCAAGTCTGACACCCCGCCCATTGTTTTTGAAGCAAGGTCGTTCTCTGCCGGAGCACTCGTCGCCGACAACGACACCAGACCCACCACCTGCTCGCCCATCCAGAGATTGCTGGAAATCTTGTGGCGCAAATGTTCGGCCAAAGGGCAGTCGCCCACAATCAACGCCTGGCTGGTCTGGTTCGAATGGCGCACCAGTTGATGGTGCACCAACTTGACCGTCGCATGAAACGCCATCTGGGCAAGAAACCCGACAAGATACAATTCCAGCAAAAAAACGCCAGAATAATCATCGCCCTGATGAGTCAAAAAAATGGCGGAAATAAACCCCATGAAACTGATCGACCACACCCTGAACAGCATGGCCGTCTTGTTCACGATATTGGCATTGCTCCGGTACATGCCAAAATATTCGTAGCAGATTAGCATGATCAGCGCCAATATCAGCAATAATATCGTCTCGTCGGGCGTCACCTCACCCAAACGCCTCAACAGCAATGCATAAAAAATCCCGGATATCCCAAAGACATCCAGCCCCGCCTGCAATAATTTGACCAGATTGCTACGCCGGCGAAACAAAGGTTTTTTGTGTTTCTGGTAATACACCATATCCATTCAATATCAAGTTAGCCCCACGACTTCGCGACCCAAGCAAAAACACAACTTGAACCCACTCCCAATGGCGACAACGCCACGTCAGAATAACGCCGACAATTCTACCATCAAAACCAGCAGTCACGGTGCACCTTATACGCCGTCACACCTCATCGCCACAACGATTCAATGCCTGCAAGCGCGAAGACACGCCCAATTTGTCAAACACTTTCTTCAAGTGATGTTTTACCGTATTCGGGCTGATTTCCAGGATCAGCGCAATCTCATAATTGCTTTTACCCAATTTTACCCAACGCAAAATCTGGCGCTCACGCTCACTCAATAACGCCAGCATCGAATCAACCACGTCGACCGATTCGGTGCCAGGAACAGGCAAAGACTCGATGCGTCGCAATGTTGCATCGATATGCGGCATCAGCATTTCCAGCGCCAGACGCTGCAGAGGAAACTCTTCCGCCGCGTCAAAAAACACATACAAACTATCGTGCTGCCCGCGCAAATCACGAATTCCATACACCAGAAGTGAACGCATGTTTTGCAGGCGATCCAGAAAACAGGCCGAATCCGACCCGCCATCAATCAATGAAGAAAACCTGTTCAACACCAACCAGCGCTCATCTTGCGCACACCACTGCTGATACAGGCTTTCCATCAGAATATCAATATTTTCCCGCGCGTTCATCAGATATTGCGTACGCACTTCCGGGATACTTGACACCACGTCATAATGTAACTGTCGCGCCGCAAAATCTCCCCAGGCGGCAATCATCACGTCGTGCGGCAAACATTGGCGCACGCCTCCCTGCAACCATAAAAACAAATCCACATGGCGCGCGATGGTCAACGACTGCTGCATCAACTCCTGCAAACGCTGTGCTACTGACAGTTCATTATCCGCATTCAATTATTGTTTACCCACTCTGACTCAACAGAAACAATCAGCCCAGGGAATCACCGATTGGTGCCAACCATCACCACAAAATCGCACCCGACAGGAGCAGTTTCGGCTACAACCTGCGCCATACGCGTCGCGCCTTGCATTTCATCCCGCCAAGCCACCGTCGCGGCCATGTAGGAATAAATCAGTGGTTCCCTAATCACCCAACCTCCCGATAAAAACCGCTCGCACAAATCAGCCGCCGAACAATCCGTCAGCGAATCTCGTACAAACCGACATATTCTGCCACCATACTAATGATGAAGTATGAATATTTCAATACAAATTCCTGCCTCTTCTTGAAAATTTCCAACCAAAAGAACCACGCCACTACCCGAAAGGGTGATTGCACACATCAAAAAAACCCGTAGAATGCGAGGCATAGGTCGACTAAAGGCTTGTTCGTGAAACAAAACGCAAGGCAATT
>JAJYHV010000003.1 GCA_021790515.1 Pseudomonadota bacterium | reverse complement strand
GATTCGCGCGGCAGGGTTTCATCGTGAAATGCCCGCGCCTTGTCCGGGTCCAACCCCAGGTTGAACTGATCTTCCCAGCGAAACTCGAAACGCGCCTTGGATAAGGCATTGTCCCGAATCTGCGCACCTGCATGCCCTTTGGCCAAATCCGCCGCATGCGCTGCCAGCTTATAGGTAATGATGCCTTCTTTCACATCATTTTTGTCCGGCAGCCCAAGGTGCTCTTTGGGCGTCACATAACACAGCATCGCCGTACCATACCAGCCAATCTGCGCCGCACCGATAGCACTGGTGATATGGTCGTATCCGGGGGCAATATCAGTCGTCAATGGCCCCAAGGTATAGAAAGGCGCCTCGTAACACCATTCCAGTTGCAGATCCATGTTTTCTTTTATCATTTGCATCGGAACGTGACCAGGCCCCTCAATCATGACCTGACAGTCCTTCTGCCAGGCAATCTGGGTCAATTCGCCCAGTGTCTTGAGTTCAGCCAATTGCGCTTCATCATTCGCGTCGTAAATGGAACCTGGGCGTAATCCATCACCCAGACTAAAGCTGACATCGTAAGCACGCAAAACATCGCAAATGTCTTCAAAATGCGTATACAGGAAATTCTCCTGATGGTGCGCCAGACACCACTTGGCCATAATCGACCCGCCACGCGACACAATCCCGGTCATGCGGCGCGCGGTCATCGGAACATACGCCAGACGCACGCCAGCATGAATGGTAAAATAATCCACGCCCTGCTCGGCCTGTTCGATCAGTGTATCGCGGAAAATCTCCCAGCTCAGATCTTCTGCACGACCATCGACTTTTTCCAGTGCCTGGTATATCGGTACTGTGCCAATAGGGACGGGCGAATTACGCACAATCCATTCGCGTGTTTCATGGATGTTTTTTCCCGTGGACAAATCCATCACCGTATCTGCGCCCCAACGGATTGCCCAGGTCATTTTTTCCACTTCTTCCTGAATGGAAGAACCTAACGCGGAATTGCCGATATTGGCGTTCACCTTCACCAGAAAATTTCGCCCGATAATCATCGGCTCCAACTCCGGATGATTGATATTGGCAGGGATGATGGCTCGCCCGCGCGCAATTTCATCGCGAACAAATTCCGGTGTCACGATTCTGGGCAATGCTGCCCCATACGACTGCCCTGCGTGCTGGCGTGACAGCAAATCATGCAAACGCTGCCCCGTCGGGCCACTGGCCTGCAACGATGCCAGATAACGCTCCCGCTCAAGATTTTCCCGTAGCGCCACAAACTCCATCTCCGGCGTCACCACACCGGCACGGGCATAATGCAATTGCGTCACCACCTTACCTGTTCGCGCACGCCGAATCGGCCGCACCAACCCGGGGAAACGCAGGCTGTCCAGACGTCCATCCGCCCGCTGTTGCCGCCCGTATCCGGATGACATTTCCGGCAATATTTCCGTATCATCACGTTCAACTATCCATTGCTCGCGAACCGATGCCAGACCACGGCGGATATCAACTTCAACCTGTGGATCAGTATAGGGTCCGGAACAATCGTAAACGAATACTGGCGGATTCGGTTCTGCACCCATGGCAGCCGGTGTATCGGTTTGCGAAATTTCACGCATCGGCACCCGAATATCCGCCCGGGAACCGGTAACGTACACTTTTCTGGATGAAGGAAAAGGTTGCACGGCATTACTATCCACATGCGCCAGCGACGCCACAAATTCAGCCGAAGATTTCATTGGTACTCCCATTCACAATAGACAGAGAAGCACCAGCGCGCTTCCCTACGGCGGCATGACCCGCATCAGGTTCAAAGGGTATCTCTCACCTTGCGCAGTAGTTTCCTGACCCTGCACAAAGACCCCCAGCAATTGACAATCAGTTCAAGCACAACATGAAGACAAACACGCAGATAACGCACTGCAACTTCATGGCAAAAATTCAAGAAAAGTCCAGACTGACACACGGAACCGACGCAAGGCCAACCGCAGTCAATCCACGGCCAATTCATGGCCAATTCATGGCCGACCCACAGACCAGCACATTCTAATCGGTAGCATGACTTTCCGCAATCACCATAACGTGTCATCATTACCCAGAAAAGCGCTGATCTACTCCCACAGGCACTGAAAGGACTGTCATGACTGCATCCATCAAGCATTGTAAAAAACTCGACCGTATCCTGCGCAGCACCGGCAGCCACTGGGTCGGCAATGGCTTTCCGGTGCAAACGCTGTTTGCCTACCCTGAACTGGGTATGGTTCTGAGCCCTTTTTTGTTACTCGATTATGCCGGTCCGGCAGAATTTCCACCCACCCAACAACGTCTGGGTGTAGGCGAACATCCCCACCGAGGTTTCGAAACAGTCACCATTGTTTATTCTGGTGAAGTGGATCACCGTGATTCTGCTGGGGGTTGCGGCCACATCGGCCCCGGTGACGTACAATGGATGACCGCCGCATCCGGTGTCGTGCATGAAGAATTCCACGGCCACGACTTTGCGCAACAAGGTGGTCTGTTCGAGATGATTCAACTCTGGGTAAATCTGCCGGCAAAACACAAAATGACATCCCCGCGCTACCAGACCATTCTGGATAGCCAGATTCCCAATGTCCGATTGCCAGACAATCAAGGCAGCGTACGCGTCATCGCCGGAGAGTATGCCGGCGTGACCGGTCCCGCACAAACCTTTACCCCCGTTCACGTCTGGGATCTGCGCCTGTCAAATGCACACCCTGTCCAGATTCCCCTGCCAGAGGGCTATACTGCCGCCTTGCTGGTGCTAAAAGGCGAATTGCATCTGAGCCAGGTGGAAACCCCCATCAATCACGCAGAAATTGCCGTCTTCGAACGGCAAAATACACAACTATGCATTAAACAGGCAAACAACGTCACAGCTTTGCTGCTATGCGGCGAACCGATTCACGAACCAATTACCGGCAGCGGTCCTTTCGTGATGAATACCGCCACGGAAATCCGTCAAGCCATAAACGATTATCAGAGCGGGAAAATGGGACACCTGTCTTAATCCGCTCTCCACACAGAATCGTGCATGCCCTCACGGAGGTCTCGCATGAGGGTTTTGTTCCATTGGACGGATAAATCTGGTCAACCATGAACACAACTGCCCATATCACCACCAACACCGTCCCGCCATCGCAACTGGTGCATGCCTATCTTTTTTCTGCTGACGGGGCTGGACGGCGCGTCGAAGAAGATGTTGCTCTCAACTGGCTGAAAAATCCCGCCACCCCCGCCTCGGAGTTCATCTGGCTGCATTTCAGCAATCCGCACAATATCGGCAAAAAATGGCTTGAATACATTGAACTACCAACTTCATTCAAAGAAGTGCTGCACGAAGAAAGGCGGTCTTCCCGGCTCGCACATTCACACCTCGGCCTGTTTGCGGTACTCAACGAAGTACCTGACGAGTCACTCCACAAAGGGCTGCCCAAATTATCCACACTCTGGCTCAGTGTCCGCCAGCGCTGGCTGCTCAGCGCCTGGGACAGCCCGTTTCGCGCTGTCACCGAACTGGATACCCGCATCGCAAAAGGGGAAATATCTTTCCGCAATCCGGCCGCCCTGATTGTCTATTTTTTAAATGTCCAGGCCGACACACTGGCGAGCATCCTGCACCATGCCGTCGGCACGGCCAACCACATCGAAACCATACTGCTGACTGACCGCCTGCCCAAACGGGCAGATCTCGGTGGTATGCGCCGGAACCTCATGCGCCTGCAACGACTGCTGGCGCCGGAACCCGCTGCCCTGTTCCGGTTGGTCAACCGCCTGCCACGCTGGATTCCGGAGGAAGATGCCGACTATCTGCATCTGGCCACCGAAAACTTTTCCGTCATCCTGCGTGACATGACCGGCCTGCAAGATCGCATCCAGTTGCTGGAAGATGAAATTGCAGCACGTGTCAGCGAACGAACCAACCGTAATATTTTCATCCTGACTTCCGTCACGGTTCTGTCGCTGCCGTTGACCATCGTTGCCGCCCTGTTCGGTATGAATGTCGGCGGACTGCCCTTTCGGGACAGTGCACTGGGATTCTGGCTGGTATTTCTGCTTGCCGTTTTCCTCACCGGATTGACTTTACTATGGATTCTGCGTTTTTTACGTGATTGATAACGCAATTGATGGCGCGTTCGAGCCATTTCACACGAGAATAAAAACAGATTACAATCATTCTCATTGCAATTATCCCCATCATAATGGAATTCCCATGAAACCATTACATCAGCACCGGCTGCACGCCAGAATCAAGGAGTTTTTATTGCCCCCTGTCGATGACGGTTTGGTATTGGGTTTGCGTTCGCCGATCGGACACGTTGCAGTCGGAAAAGCGTTGAGTTTGTTGTCTTCGACATCCTACGAACATCTGATCATACAGGATGACGTCATCAGCGATGTACTCATCCGCAGCGCCATCTTGCGTAAAGTCAAACCGGACATCATCATCGACTTCATTATACAAAACGTGAAACCATTGATGGGGGATGACGAAATCTTGCACCTGCAACTGGATATCGAAATACAGTTGGATGACGAATCGCGATGACCAATATTGCACGCGTCATTGACTGTCTGTGCCTGCAGGTTTTGCGTGTCGAATCGATGCAACGCGTGCGCGACATCACCAGACCAACCGATGACAAAGAATGGGAAGCATTTGCAGTATTCGATGAAGATGGCAGCTTCATGGAAATCGTCACCGCCCGCGAAGCAGCGCTATTCCCGAACCGGATTTTTGCCGACCTGGTTACCCGTCGCCCTACCCCGTTTTTGCCCGGCAACGCCGGATTGCGCATGGCGCGCAAACGACTGAACAACGAAAACAGGGACTTTCTGCCCGTAGCCGACGATGACAACCACTATGTCGGCGCCATTTCACGCACCTCGCTATTCAATACGCTGCTGGCACAGGAACGCCGCCTGTTTTACGAACGCAACCGCTTTATCAAAGAACTGGAAACCAGACTGGCCGAACACCACATCGCCCAACTGGTGTTTGACAGCACATCAGAAGGCGTCGTCGTCGCTGATGCCAATACCATCATCCAGCGCGTCAACCCGGCATTTTGCCGCACCACCGGTTTCAGCGCAGAAGAAGCCATCGGCAAGACCCCGCGTATACTGTCGTCAGGTCAACAGAGCCGCAGCTTCTATGCCGATATGTGGCACAGCCTGCTCACCACCAATACCTGGCAGGGCGAAATCTGGAACCGACGCAAAAATGGTGAAATCTACCCGGAATGGCTGACCATCAACTGCGTGCGCAACGAACAAAACGAAATCCACCAGTTTGTCGCTGTGTTTTCCGATATATCCGCCCACTATCGCCTGCGCGAAAGCCTGCACCAACTTGCCTACTTCGACACACTGACCAGTCTGCCCAACCGGATGCTGTTTCAGGACAGACTGCAACAGGCCATCGCACACAGTGAACGTCAACACGCCCCATTCGCCTTGTTGTTCATCGATGTCGACAACTTCAAACAGATCAATGACGCACTGGGGCACAGTTTTGGCGACAACGTGCTGGCCGAATTGGGACACCGCCTGCAAAGCGCCTGTCGCCAAACCGATAGCGCCGCGCGCCTGGGGGGGGACGAATTCGCTATTCTGCTACTCGATCAACTCGACGAAAATGCACTGGCGAAAACTGTCGATGATATTCTGCACAAACTGTGCGGGCACATATCCATTTCCGGGCAAGAAATCTACGTCACCTGCAGCATTGGCGTCGCACTCTACCCGCAGGATGCTGCCACAGCGGAAATCCTGTTGCGCAACGCCGATACGGCCATGTACCGCGCCAAAATGGAAGGACGCGAACGCATCAGCTACTACAAACCGGAAATGAGTCAGCGCATTTATGAACATCTGGTCATCGAAAACACGTTGCGACACGCGCTGGAACACAAAGACTTCCACGTTGTCTGGCACCCGCAAATTGATCTTGCCAGCGGAAAGATTGTTGGCGCCGAAGTCCTGTTGCGTTGCGAATGTGGCAACGACACACCAATTTCTCCCGCCGTATTCATCCCCATTGCAGAGAAAAGCGGCCTGATTTCCAGTTTGGGAGACTGGGTATTGGAAACCATCAACAAAACAATACCTGTCCTGTTCAACGGTCTGCAACAGCCTTTCCGTATCGCCATCAACCTGTCCATGCTGCAACTGAACGACGTTACCCTGAAACGGGTGCTGGCGCTGACCCAGGCTCTGCAGCAACATCATCTGACCCTGGAAATAGAGCTCACCGAAAGCGCGCTCATGCAAACCGCATCCGGATACGAACACGATCTGCAACACCTGCGCAATCAGGGTGTCGATATTGCCGTGGACGATTTTGGCATTGGTTACTCGAACCTTGCCCGCTTGATTGAACTACCTATCAGCCGACTGAAAATCGATCAATCCCTGTTGTACGACCTGCATGAACAATCCAGCCAATATCAAATCATCAACGCCATTATTGCCATGGGACACGCCCTCAAGCTAAACATTCTGGCGGAAGGCGTCGAAACCACAAGTCAGGCTGATATCCTGACACGTCTCAACTGCGACGAAGCACAGGGATTTTTGTATTACCACCCGTTGCAGACCGATGTATTTGCACGACTACTGCGCGACAACAAAATCTTGTCGTCCGAGTAACATACCAGATTCCGGATTCCGCCGTCACGGCAATCCTTTTACCCCGCCGGGTTTTGCCCTATAATCCGGCGGTAGCATTCAACCACCAGACCAACCCTTTTCCGTTCCGCAATCAGACAATGAATGCACCGATTTTTGAACTTGCCGATGTCTGCAAAAGCTACCCCATTCACCATGGGCGCGACCAGCGCCCCATCCTCAAAAATATCAACCTGCGTGTCAACGAAGGGGAACGCTGGGGCATCCTCGGTCGCAACGGCGCAGGAAAATCCACGCTGATCCGGCTTATCAGCGGCGCAGAATACCCGCACAGTGGCACCATCACCCGCCACCGTTCCATTTCCTGGCCGCTGGCTTTCGGTGGTGCCTTTCAGGGCAGTCTGACCGGTCGTGACAACGTGCGCCTCATTTGTCGCGTCTACAATATTGATTTTGTCAATTGCATCGCCTTTGTAGATGAATTTGCTGAACTGGGCGCTTACCTGTATGAACCCGTCAAAAGCTATTCTTCCGGCATGGCGGCACGACTCGCCTTTGCCATCTCCATGTCGGTCGAGTTTGACTGCTTCCTGATAGACGAAGCCATGTCCGTTGGAGATCACCGCTTTCATCAAAAATGCAACACCGAATTATTTGAAAAACGCCACGACCGCGCCATGATCATCGTCGCTCACCAAATGGATCTCATTCGCGAACACTGCGACCACGCCGCCATTCTGGAAAACGGCGAGCTCAGCATTTGCGACAGCGTACAGGAAGCCATCGACCGTTATGGCGCGCTATGAATCCGGTGCCGTCACTCGCCAAAACAGGAATTTCACCATGATGCCGGATTATTCGCTTGCCGACGAATCCGCCACGCTCAATTTTGGCACGCGGTTATCGTCCGTGCTACACGCCGGCCTTATCGTTTACCTGCATGGCGAGCTTGGTGCCGGCAAAACCACACTGGTGCGAGGCATCTTGCGTGGTCTCGGTTATACCGACAAGGTAAAAAGCCCTACCTATACGTTGGTGGAAGTGTATAATACCGTTAACTTTCCGCTCTATCATTTTGATTTGTATCGTTTCAAAAACCCCATGGAGTGGGAAGAAAGCGGGTTTTCCGAACATTGCAATGCCCACAGCCTATGTTTGATTGAATGGCCAGAACAAGCACTACCCTTATTGCCACCGCCCGATTTGCGTATTCGACTCACCGAGCAGCGGGAAGGTCGGCTCCTGCAATTGACAGGCGAAAGCCGTCAAGGGAAAGACTTGTCACGCTTACTCGCCTGTTGACCCTGTTTTTCGCCATTCTGCTCTTGAGCTTTTCAATAGACGGACTGGCCGACAACACCCTGCGTGACGTGCGTTACTGGCCATCACTCGATTACAGTCGCATCACATTCGAATCCGCAGATACCATGCATTATCGCCTGTTCGCGCTCGATCACCCCAAGCGTCTGGTGCTCGACCTCGATCATGTGAGCGCCACGCCCGCACTGCAAAAACTCTGCGATGAAGTCAATGCCAACAGCGACCCTTGGATAGCCCGCTTGCGCTACGCTCCCAACCGACCTGGGGTGTTACGGCTGGTGATGGAACTGCGCGATGACGCGACACCGACTGCGTTCAATCTGCCGCCTGTCGGCAATTATGCACATCGACTGGTCATCGACATTTATCCGGGTAAAGCCGCAGCCAACGCCAATGCCGCTCANCCCGCCGCTCAACCCGCCGCTCAGCCCGCTGCCACAGCCAATGATTCACCTGTTGCCACTACAGCGACAGATAGGCCTCAAATCCAACAGTCCCCTGATACGGCAGATGTCATGCCAAGCCCGAAAACAACGGTCAACGCCAATAAAACCGACAATGATGCGAATATAGACACCCACATCAACGCAACGGACAGCGCTCCTGCCGATGACACGCCGTTAGGCAGTTTCACCATCACACGTCCGGTCGTTATCGCTATCGATCCCGGGCACGGTGGCGAGGATCCGGGCGCTCATGGCGAAGGAGGCACACTGGAAAAAAACGTCACGCTGGCCATTGCCCGCCGCGTGGTTGCCAAACTCAACCATATTCATAATGTTCAAGCAAAACTGACCCGCGATGGAGATTACTTTATTCCGCTGGCAGAACGTGTCAACAAGGCACGCCGCATGAACGCCGACCTGTTTGTGTCCATCCACGCCGATGCGTATGTCACACCAGACGCACGCGGTTCAAGTGTATTCACCTTGTCCGAACACGGCGCTTCCAGTGCTGCCGCGCGCTGGCTGGCCAAATCCGAAAACGAAGCCGACCTGGTCGGCGGCATCAACGTTCACACCAATGACCGCGATCTGGCCAAAACCCTGATCGACCTGTCGCAAACAGCTACCAACAACGACAGCCACCGCATTGCCCACGATGTGTTGTCACAACTGTCCAAAGTCAACCGCCTGCACAGAGGTTTTGTCGAACAGGCCGGTTTTGCCGTACTCAAAGCACCAGACATTCCCTCGATTCTGGTAGAAACCGCATTCATTTCCAACCCACAGGAAGAACGGCACCTGAATGACCCCGACTACCAGGATAAGACGGCCAGTGCGATTGCACACGGAATCGAACAATACTTTTCCAGCAATCCGGCCACCCTGCGGGGAAAACTGGCCAAACGCCAGTAACCGGATTCCTGCCCAACTGAAAAATACATATCATGCCGGAAATTTTGCCACTGCCTGATTTGCTCATCAGCCAGATCGCAGCAGGGGAAGTCATCGAACGACCCGCTGCCGCGCTCAAGGAACTGCTGGAAAACAGTCTGGATGCCGGAGCACAAAGCATTCAGGTCCATCTGGAAGACGGTGGCACGCAAAGCCTGCGCGTCAGCGATGACGGCTGCGGCATCGCTGCGTCACAATTACCGCTCGCGCTGTTGCGTCATGCCACCAGCAAAATTGCGACATTAGATGATTTACAGCAAGTTACCAGTTTCGGGTTTCGCGGTGAAGCACTCGCCAGCATGGCCGCCGTGGCGAAAATCCGCCTGATCAGCCGTCCGGCAGAAGCAGAACATGCCAGCGAAATCACAGCCGAAGGCGGGATGCTCGGCACCCCGATACCCTGCGCCGGTAATCCTGGCACGACCATCACCATCAGCGACTTATTCTTCAATACACCGGCGCGACGCAAATTTCTCAAGACCCCCGGCACTGAATACGGCCATTGCGAAACTGCATTCATCCGCATGGCACTGGCACGCCCGGATATCGCCTGTTCGCTCACCCACAATCACCGGCAACAATACCAGCTAAAACCACAATCGATTAGCGAACGAATTACCAGTCTGCTTGGCAATGCCTTTGCCGATGCGGCCGTGACACTGGATGTCACGGCTGGTTCATTGCGCTTGTCAGGCAAAATATTACGGCCAACCACCTCTGCGCGTGACGCGCAATATCTGTTCGTCAACGGCCGTTTTGTGCGCGACAAACTGCTCGCTCATGCCCTGCGTCAAGCCTATCAAGACGTCCTGCACCATCACCAGCAACCTGCCTGGTGCCTGTTTCTGGAACTGGACGCCCGCGAGGTCGATGTCAATGTTCACCCGGCCAAAACCGAGGTGCGCTTTCACAACAGTCGCGCCATTCACCAGTTCGTTTACCATGGCGTCCATCGTGCATTGTCGGCACCACTTGCTGCTACCTCCGCAGAACCGAACATTGCACCCATCGTGCCAGAAAACCGGTCATTGACCATACCGTCCACAACACAAAAACCCCTTTTCAGCCATTCGGCCCAACAAGGTTTCACCGGCTGGATTGCCGAACCCGCTGTACACTACCCTGCAAGCCAACGCTTTATGCCTGCCATTCCGCCGGCCAACATAAACGACACCAGCAGCCCGAAATACACCCCGGAACATCCGCTGGGATACGCACTGGCACAATTACATGGCACCTACATTCTGGCACAAAACGAAACCGGACTGATTGTGGTCGATATGCACGCCGCACACGAACGCATCCTGTACGAACGGCTGAAAACCGCGATGACACAACAAAACATGGCCAGCCAGCAACTTCTGGTTCCCTTGACATTCGATGTCGACAGCGCCACTGTCGCCACCGCCGTCGAACAAACGGAATCACTGCGCTCCTTTGGACTTGACATCACACAGGTCGCGCCAAACACGCTGGCCATACGCGCCCTGCCACAGTTATTGCAGCAGACCAACCCGATACCGCTCGCGCGCGCCGTTCTCAAGGAGCTGGCAGAAACCGGCCATAGCAATCAACTGGAAGTACAACGCAACCAGGTGCTCGCCACCATTGCCTGCCACGGAGCCGTCCGCGCCAATCATGCCTTGTCACTCGAAGACATGAATGCACTCTTGCGCGACATGGAACGCACCGAGCGCGCCAGCCAATGCAATCATGGACGTCCGACATGGGTTGCCTTCGAGATGGCAGCATTGGATCGCCTGTTCATGCGTGGCAAATAGCAGTAAGCAAATAATAATTCAGCAATGCGCCCCGGCATCGCTCGTCAACACATCAAAAAACAAAGCAGCAATGAAGTCACCAACCTTCAGGGCGGAGGGTTCGGCACTCCTACCGGCCTGAAGAAGGCCGGAATTTTGAACCGGCAAGGAAAAATAATGGGCTGGCCTGATTTTTGCTTCGGTCAAAACAGGATGTAACCCTGTTATGTCCTGTCTTCATCCTCCATGCGGTATTCGGGGCATCTTCGGATGCCCGTTTTTTTGCCCCACGCTTCGATATAACTCAATACCCGCGCCACATCGTCCAACAATCCATCAAAGCTTCCTTGCATTGCCATCACCAACAATGGTGCGCTCAGGCACAGGCGCAGAGCCGCGAGCGGCTCACCATCTGGCACCGTGCCGCAAATCACCGGCTGTCCCAATAATACCGGCTGTTGCCCTGTCACATCTGGTTGCTGTAACTGGCGATAGCAATCACTTATCCAACGAAAAGACAGTGGTTGTCCCGAATAGGCATCCCGTAACAAAAAAGGGAAAATGGTAGGCATGCCATCCCAACTCCCTGCCCGTCCACCCGCACCATATTCGGGCAAGTTTCCCGACAAGAGCGCCAAAAAAGTGCTTTTCTGCATCAGAGCAAGTATTTTCCTGTTCAAGTGGAACAAGCCACTCGCCAGCATTTTTTCGTCCAGCGCGAAAAACGTCGCCATTTCAAACAACGCAGCGTGCCAGCGTGCCAGCACACCGAACGACGGCACATCCATCGGTAAGCGTGACAGCAAGGTCGCATTACCCAGCAAGGCGCCAGAAAAACTGGGGCCCGCCATGAATTTTGATCCCGTCAGCGCCACCAGCCAGCCGGATTGCACATAGCGACGAATGGTGGCGGGCGCCAGACGAAACTGGCTACCATCCACCAGCACCGTCACCGTATCACCCCATTCAACCTGCAATCGCTTTATCAATGACAATGAAGGCGCAATCAGACCGGTTTTCGAGCCATCAATCACCACCAGCAATACCCGCTCACCTGCCTGCACTGCGCTGCGCACAGCCCGTTCCACCTCCCAATCAACTGTTTGCATTGACCGCAGACCGGCATCAGCCTCTCGCAATGAAATCACGTCAACGCTACCGATGACCGGTTGCAACGCGTCCGGCACTCCACTGCCGGTTTCATGCGTCGCCATCATGATGACCCGCAAAGGCGTTTGCGCAAACAATGTCACAGCAAGACGATGTGCATCGGTTCCGGAAGCAACCAGTCTTACCGCCGCCTCATCATGATGAAAACCCAACAACTGCATGAATTGCTGCATCATGCGTGTCGTTTCCGCCATCCGCACTGCCTCGGGCGAAGAGTCGACAAAACGTGCCGCCAACGCTGTCCGCCACCTGTCTGTAGCCTGCCATGCCAAGGTACCCGGCGGCGACGCCGTGCAGGAGCCGAATGCCAGAACATCAGGCTGCGGCAATGCCATACAACCATAGCGGTTGCGACCGGTAAACGCATCAGGAATGATGCGTGCATCACCACCTTCCGTCAGCAGTTGCGCCAATGGCGGCAAGATATGTTCAGACTCACGCAGCATCAGGCAGCATCAGGTAATGGCATCTGCCAACATATGCTGGAAAGCATCAAATACGACTTGCATGTGCGCTTTTTTATAAGGAAAAATATCCTCTGGGTCAAGCGCATGCACAATCATGTTGCTGTCAATTTCAAACACCAACAGGCGTCCATCCGACGTTTCCGCACAATCAATACCAAGATAATCCAACCCGGAACGCCGCGCGATTTCCTGCAAGACAGGCGCATGATGTACTGCAAACGTCTGGTCGAAATCAATCATGCGCTGCGCTTCTTCCGCCCGATTATCTGCATTATGCAACATATCGGCATTCAGGTAATGTACCATCCAGTGCTGTGATATCGCCAGATGGCACAAATACGGTTTTCCCTGTATCAAAACGACACGGTATTTGCGAAACCGCCCATCCTCGCCACGATAATCCACAAAAGGCGCCAAAAAGAATACTGATTCCTCATGTGTTGCCAGATATCTTTCCAGCGCAAACAAATCATCCATTTTTTCCAGTCCTTGCCCGGCGTGCGAATCCACCGGCCTGACAATGCAAGGAAAAGCGCAACCCGGCGAACCTTCCCGACCATCCTCCTGCACCAATTCTGCCAGACGATCACGCGGCAAACGCAAGGTTCGTGGCAATGAAATGCCATCAATATCATGAAATTTTGCCCAAACTTCATCGCGTGACAAGCGGCTGATATACTCCGGACGGTTAAATACCGGTACCGTCACCGTGCGCAACCATTCCGCCACCTTGTGCAACAATGGGCGATTCTCTTCCGACTCTGCAATGGCCACAAAAATGGCATCATGCGCTGGCAACTGCTGTAACTGAATGTCCGATGGCGAAAAATCGGCTGTCACATACAACATATCCAATGAAATATCGCTATTTTCCACCAGAAATTCGACCGGTGTATTCGCCATCAAATCACCCTCGCCAAAAATGGCCAACAAGCGCAAACGCATGGGAAACCGTTTGGCCGGTTGATGAAACACCCGTTGCAGCTTCAATGCTTCACGCTGCATGGCCAGCGCAAAATCACGATTCTGCTTCAATTGAAAAATGGTGGCGATATCCAGCCAGACCTCGGCCGCCTGCGGTTTCTGCTGCGCATATTCGATCAATTTGCTGCCCAATGGCGTCAAATCGATACCCTTGATGGCCATGCGCATCAAATCTGGCAGGCCGATAAAAGGCACGCCGGAACTGGTTGCCGTCTGATTCATGCTCATCCTTCTCTTCGCCCGTTCTGAAGCTGTCGCCCAAAACGCAGTACTGCCTGCAACAACACATCCACATCCTGACGACAGGTTCGATGATTGACGATTGCCGCCCGAATCGCCAGTTTACCCTGTATCGTCGTGGTGGATGGGGCTGCCAGCCCGCTGTTCTGTACTGCCACGACAATCGCGGCATTGAGCGCATCAACATCAGCGCCATCCTGTCCACGGTGACGGAAACAGACAATGTTGAGCGAAACCGGCACCAGAAGTTCCAATTCCTCATGGTGCGCAATCTGTTCACCCAACCATGCTGCGACAGCACAGGTCTCCGCGATCATGCGCCCCATCCGTTGTGCGCCATATACCTGCAAGGTGAACCACGCCTTGAGTGCGCGAAAACCGCGCGACAAATCCGGACCAAAATCGCAGGGCCAGGGCGACCCGCCCGCCAAGCCCTCCTGCTCGCGACGCAGGTAAGCCGCTCGCGAGACAAATGTCCGCTGATGCAACTCACCATCCCGAATCAGCGCAAAACCGGCATCGTAAGGCACCTGCCCCCATTTGTGAAAATCGAACGCCAATGAATCTGCCCGTTCGATACCAGCCAGCCGGGGGGCGATTTCCGGGCTCAACATGCCCAATGCGCCCAACGCTCCGTCCACGTGAAACCACATGCCATGACTGCTGGCGATATCAGCCAGACTGTTCAACGCATCAATCGCACCGGCATCCACCGTGCCGGCGTTACCAATCAACATAAACGGTTGGAACCCTGCGGCCAGATCACGTTGCAACCCGGCTTTCAGCGCGGCGACATCGATGCACTGATGCGCATCGACTGGCACCACACGCCAGCAATCCGCCCCCAACCCCGCCAAATCCAGCGCGTGCGCAAAACTGCCGTGAGTGGCACGCGACGCATATACCGTCCAGCGTTTTGCCTCGACAGGTAAACCCTGTTCACGCACCGATTCTCCGGCCAGACGCGTTCGCGCCACCCAAACAGCAATCAGGGTTGCCATCGACGTACCCGTCACAAACACGCCACTGGCCGAAGCGGGAAAGCCAAACAAATCTCTCATCCAGCGCGTTATCTGGCGTTCCACCTCGACTGGAATCTGATTGCGCCCCCCCAAGTTGGCGTTCAACCCGGCCGCCAGCATCTCCGCCAACATGCCCACCGGCGCGCCACCGCCATGCACCCACCCCATGAAACCTGGGTGGGGATTGCCTACCGCATAGGGCAACACGTCATCAAGAAATTGCTGATGCACGGTAGCCAATGGTGTTTCTGCAACCGGTAACGCCACGTCGAAACGCCGACGAACATCACCGGGCGCAGGTTGCCAGACCGGACGCTGCCGAATGTTTTGCAAATAATCCAGCATATCATCGAGCATACGGTGCCCCTGCCGGCGCAGACTGTCCCAATCTTGCGGATCCAGACTGGTTTGTCCACACTCTTTTTTCTGCTCATCCACCTGCTGCTTTTACCCTTCTGCCAGATTATAGTGTTTCAATTTACGGTAGAGCGTCCGCTCGCTAATGCCAAGTATATCAGCAACCCTGCGCCTGTGCCCGCCATGGCTACGCAACAACCGCGCAATATATCCTGCCTCCATCTCGGCCATGGATTGGGCAGGCGCCGCCTCGGTCACCGCCAATTGTGTCATTGACGCTGACGACGCTGACGCTGGTGAGACTGGCAACGCTGGCGACATGGCTCCCTGCGCAAACACGATATATTCTTCGTCAATCAGATGATGTCGGCACAACGCTACCGCCTTGATCAGCGTATTGCGTAACTCACGCACATTGCCCGGAAAATCATACAACATCAACTTGCGAATGGCCGCATCAGTCAGTTCGCAGCGTTGTCCACCCGGCACAGTTATCCGCTTCAGGATGACCTCTGCCAACGCCGGAATATCGGCACGTCGTTCACGCAAGCTAGGCAAACGCAAATCGATGCTGGCAATACGGTAATATAAATCCGCGCGATAACGTCCGGCCGTTGCCAGCTCCAACAAATGACGATTGGTCGCCGCTACGATACGCACATTGGCACGCAAGGTTTCCACACCGCCGACACGACGAAATTCGCCGGATTCCAGTACCCGCAACAGCTTTGCCTGCAGAGACAGTGGAATTTCACCCACTTCATCCAGAAACAGTGTGCCGCCATCCGCCAACTCGAACAAGCCCTGCTTGCGCCCGATACAGCCGGTAAATGCGCCACGCTCATGCCCAAACAATTCGTCTTCAAACATGGTTTCGGAAATAGCGGCGCAATTAATGGCTAAAAATGCCTTGTCATGACGCGATGAACGTTTGTGAATATACTGGGCAGCCAACTCCTTGCCAACACCGCTTTCACCCGTTAGCAAAATTGATGCCTCTGACTCGGCCGCGCGCGACAGATGTTCGACACAATGCAGAAACACGGGGGAACTACCCACCATACGCAAGCCATCGCAACTGATTTCTTCCGGATCCGTTACCGTTATCACAGCCTCTCCCAGATACTGTAACCCTTTGTCCCCCACAATCGGATACCCTTTGATACGCACATATTCAGGACGATGGCGCACATCAAAATGGGTATGTATCACATCGCATGTTGCTGCCGTGCGAAACACCGTCTGGTGTGGACAATCCTCGCCATTCTGGTGACATGGCACACTGGAACGATGCGATACCTGGTAGCAAAAATGTCCGATGACGTCCGTTTTCTGCACGCCATAATTTTTGCAATATGCCCGGTTGGCGCCCACAATGCGATACTGCGCATCAATCAACACGAAAGGATACTCGTGCGTTTCAATCAATGATTGCAAGGCTGGTTCAAGTTCGTCTGACATCTTTTCCCCTCATGCCAATTTGACATGACATATCGTACACCAATACTGACACATTGGCAGTATAAGCCAAATACACAAGAAAAAAACAAATAAATTCAATTAATTAAAAACTGGCACACCTCCTGCTACACTTGGGGAAGCACTACCCATACAACAGCATAAAGGAGCATCGCATGGCACATATTGTCATTCTCGGCGCAGGCATCGGTGGTATGCCCATGGCCTATGAGATGAAAGAGTTGGCACGCAAGGAGGATACCGTTACTGTCATTTCCGACTATAGCTATTTTCAGTTTACCCCATCCAACCCGTGGGCTGCCGTCAACTGGCGCGACCGGGATGAAATCACCTTCCCCATTGCCCCGTATCTGGCAAAAAAAGACATCCACTTCATCGCCAATGGCGCCAAGCGCGTCCATCCCGACCAAAACCGTATCGAACTCATGAACGGCGAGCATGTCGATTACGATTTTCTGGTCATCGCCACCGGCCCGAAACTTGCCTTTGACGAAGTACCCGGTCTGGGTCCGGAAGGCCATACACACTCGGTATGCCACATCGATCACGCCGAAAAGTCCAGCGCCGAATGGGAAAGCTTTTGCGCCAATCCCGGACCAATCGTTGTTGGTGCCGTACAAGGCGCATCGTGCTATGGCCCGGCTTACGAATATTCCCTCATCATGGATACCGACTTGCGTCGGCGCAAAATACGCGACAAAGTCCCCATGACCTTTGTCACCGCCGAACCTTACATTGGTCACCTCGGTTTGGGCGGCGTAGGCGATTCGCGCGGCATGCTGGAGTCGATTATGCGCGACCGCCATATCAAATGGATTTGTAATGCCAAAGTGCTGAAAGTAGAAGCAGGAAAAATGTTCATTGCTGAACATAACGACGACGGCAGCATCAAGAAAGAACACGAACTGCCGTTTCGTTACTCCATGATGTTGCCCGCATTCAAAGGGATTGATGCCGTATTCGGAATTGACGGTTTGACCAACCCCCGTGGCTTCATACTGATTGACCCTTACCAGCGCAACCCAAAATACAAAAACATTTATTCTGTCGGCGTTTGTGTGGCCATTCCACCGGTTGAGCCAACACCCGTACCGACTGGCGCGCCCAAAACCGGCTATATGATTGAAAGCATGGTCACCGCAGCAGCGCACAATATCCGTCTGGCGCTTGATGGTCACGAACCGACCGAGAAACCGACCTGGAATGCCATCTGTCTGGCTGATTTTGGCGATACAGGAGCCGCTTTTGTTGCCTTGCCACAAATACCGCCACGCAACACCAACTGGTTCAAAGAAGGCAAATGGGTGCATCTGGCGAAAGTCGGTTTTGAAAAATACTTTATTCGCAAAATGAAAAAGGGCACGACCGAACCGTTGTATGAGCGCTTCATACTCAAAGCCATGGGAATTGAAAAACTGAAATAATTCGATCCGGACTCTTGTCCGCCTCCAGCCGGGAAAATACTTTTCCCGGCTTTCTCAAACGCCTGCTTGCTTGCGCCAGCAGACAGGCGTTCTTTTTGCCGAGCGGCGGATTGATCATACTTGCCTGCTATGCCGTCGCCATGCCGTTCTGTTCATCATCCGACGCCAACATCACTCTTTCCGGGGGAAAACATGCGCTAAAGCAACTGCCCTTTCCAATCTGGCTCTCAATCACCAGTTTAGCCTGATGACGGGTCAATACGTGCTTCACGATCGCCAAGCCAAGTCCGGTACCTCCCGTTTCGCGTGATCGCCCTCGATCAACCCGATAAAAACGCTCGGTCAGACGCGGAATATGGTGCGGTTCGATACCTTCACCCTCATCCCGCACACCGAAGCACATCTGCCCTTCGCGCCAACCCCACTCCAGATAAATTGCTTTTCCCGGCGGCGTATACCGTATGGCATTGCTGACCAGATTCCCCAGCGCGCTGGATAACTCATCGGCATTGCCCAACACATCAGCATCGCTGTCATAACGCAAAACAATCGGGTGTCGGCCGGCACTCAATGTCAGCGCATCATCATACAGAAACTGTACCAACGCCCGCATATCAATCACCGACTCCACCAACCGGTTTTGCGCACTTTCCAGGCGGGACAACGTCAACAGGTCTTCCACCAATCTGCGCATGCGATCAGTCTGCTGTAACATTATCTCGCAATAATGCAAAAAATCAGCCTGACCAATCATATCCCGATTATCAACGAAAGTTTCCAGAAATCCGCCAACTACCGTCAACGGGGTACGCAGTTCATGCGAGACATTGGCGACGAAATCACGCCGCATGGCTTCGACTTTTTCAAACTGGGTGACATCGCGAGAAATCAGCATCCTCTGTTGGTCGCCAAAAGCCACCATCTGCACGGACAACGTGGTATCGCGCAAACCGGTTGATTTCATCAACAGCGGCTCACGAAAATCCTGCCTGTCCAGATATTCCTGAAACGCGGACTGCCGGATGAGATAGGTCATGAACTGACCGCGATCGGTTTTTTCATTCAGATCAAAATGCTCGGCGGCAATCTGATTGAACCAGTCAATCTGTCCCTGCTCGTTGAGCATGATAACGCCATCCGGGATGGCTTGTGCCGCATGCTCAAAACGATCGAGTACCGCCATCAGGCGTGCTGTGCCGCGCTTGTTGCGCCGGACAAGCCGTTCCAGACCATAGAATATTTCATCCCATTCGCTGCTGGCCGCAGGCAGATTCCCTCCCTCGCCGGCCACCAACCAGGCAGACAACACCGCCATGTCGCGCAGATGACGATACAGATACACCAGCAAAATGAGAATGGTCAGCAACAATGCCGGCATCCAGCCCAGCATCACTCCCGCCGTCAATGTTCCCAGCAACAGCAATGCCAGCAAAAAAACCGGGCGCCACCAGAAATCCTGCAATTTACTACGCCATCACATGCGAAGACAGACGATAACCTGCACCACGTACGGTCTCGATCATCGCATCATGACCCGACAATTCCAGACCAAGACGCAGTCTTCGAATATGTACGTCCACCGTGCGTTCTTCGACAAACACATGATCGCCCCACACCTGATCAAGCAACTGTGCCCGTGAATACACCCGTTCCGGATGCGTCATCAAAAAATGCAGCAAACGAAATTCGGTCGGTCCCAGATCCAGCAATATCCCGTTACCCATGACCCGATGACTGACCGGATCCAGACTCAAACCCTGCATTTCAACCCGGTCTTCTGTCATTTGTGGCGCGCGCCGACGCAGCACGGCCTTGATGCGCGCAGACAATTCGCGTGGTGAAAAAGGTTTGGTAATATAATCGTCTGCACCGGTTTCCAGTCCCAGCACGCGATCCCGCTCATCGCCGCGCGCAGTCAACATGATGATGGGCACCTGTTTCATGCGCACGTCGGCACGAAAAATACGCGCCAGCTCCATGCCGCTCATGCCCGGCAACATCCAATCCAGCAGCACCAGATCCGGCATGGTGTCACGCGTCAACATCAGCGCCTGCTCGGCAGAATCCGCACACAACACCGCATGTCCGGACTGGGTTAAATTGAATTTGACCAGTTCTTGAATACCAGACTCATCTTCAACCAGCAAAATCATGGCCGCCATCGGTTTTCTCCCTGAATTCGCTTATAATTTACTTCATGCTATGACAGTAACATGACACCATTGTGACAATTATGATAATTGTAACGGATTTACCACAAAACTTTCGCCAATTCATCTTTTTTAATCCTGCCAGCGAATGAAAGCGAACAATGCGTGTACTCGGTATTGAATCTTCCTGTGACGAAACCGGCCTGGCGATTTATGACGCCAACCGCGGTCTGCTGGCGCACGCCTTGCATTCCCAAATTGCCTTGCATGCCGAATATGGTGGTGTCGTGCCCGAACTTGCCTCACGCGACCATATCCGCCACATCCTGCCACTGACCAGACAAGTTCTCGCTGCGGCAGGCTGCACATTGACCGATCTGGACGCCATCGCCCACACGGAAGGTCCCGGGCTTGCCGGTGCACTGCTGGTGGGGACCGGTTTTGCCCACGCACTGGCAAGCGCCCTTGACATCCCCATCATCGGCATACATCATCTGGAAGGACACCTGCTCTCTCCACTGCTGTCCGCCACTCCTCCGGCCTTTCCATTCATTGCCTTGCTGGTTTCAGGCGGACATACCCAAATCATGCGCGTCGATGACATTGGCCAATACACCTTGCTAGGCGACACACTGGACGATGCCGCTGGCGAAGCCTTTGACAAAACCGCACAGTTACTAGGTTTAGGCTACCCGGGAGGCGCTGCCCTGTCCGCCTTGGCCGAACGCGGCGATGCCGCCCGCTTTCGCCTGCCGCGTCCATTGCTCAACTCGGGAGATCTCAACTTCAGCTTTAGCGGGCTGAAAACCGCCGTACGCAGGTTGGTACAACAACATACAGACCATCCGCCACATGCGGACATTGCCGCAGCGTTTCAAGCGGCGATGGTTGACATTCTATCCATCAAAACACTCACTGCGCTGAAACAAAGCCGATGTAACAGACTGGTCGTGGCTGGCGGCGTTGGCGCCAACCGACAATTACGTGAACGGTTGCTGCGAGACACCGGAAAATCAAACGCGACGGTTCACTTTCCGGAACTGGAATTCTGCACCGATAACGGCGCCATGATTGCGCTGGCCGGCAGTCTGCGGCTCATGCGCCAGCGCGGCCAACCGGCAGGCGCATTCAGCATACGCCCGCGCTGGGAACTCGCCCTGGTCGGCAAGCCAGAACCGACCGGGACGATGGAAATGACGCCATAGGCGCCTATTCATAACCTGGAGGAGGTGGAGGTGACGCCATAGGCGCTTGCCCATAACCCGGTGGAGGTGGTGGAGGCGGAGGTGACGCCGTTGGTGGTTGTTGATAATTCGGCGCGCCATTCGGCGGCATCATGATAACCGTTTGCCGACGGCGGTAACCGTACCCGGCAGAAGGCAGCACATTGCCCCTGGAATACATGCATTGCTCATAGGCGATATTATAAGTACGCTGCATGCCTCGCTCACTCTGACCGGCTGAACCAGCCCCCACGACCGAGCCTGCCAGCAAGCCCATGCCAGCCCCCACGCCAGCACCTTGATGCCCACCGCCGATCAAGGAGCCGGCCACAGCACCCAATGCCGCGCCGCCAATCGCACCGGCAGCTTCCTGTTGATGAGATGCATCGGCAGGATTGGTGCCCAATTGCGTCTGCGCAAAATGACGACACACCAGATCATCTTCCTGGAACTGCCCAAACGGCTTGCCCGGTGGCGGCATCACCGCTACAGTCGGCCCCATGGGTGGCGTGGCACAACCCGACATAACCAGCACCGGAACAACCAGTGCCACCACCGCAATCGATAATACTCCTGTTCTTCCTGCGCTCATCGTGCCATCCCTTATAATTGATTAATGTGAATCAGGTGGTGTCGCCGGCACCGTCTTCCAACCGCCCGGACATGTATCAGTGTAAGGATAATACATTTTTGACGATCTGCAATAATACCAGACCGCCTGCTGTTGCGGCATAACCGCTCCCGTCTGGGCAGGCGGAGCCGGTTGCTGTTGCACCACGACTGTCTGAGGTTGTGGATCCATCACCACCGGCGGCGTA
This sequence comes from Pseudomonadota bacterium, assembly GCA_021790515.1. Lineage (GTDB taxonomy): Bacteria > Pseudomonadota > Gammaproteobacteria > Burkholderiales > Sulfuriferulaceae > Sulfuriferula. The sequence goes on along the minus strand of JAJYHV010000003.1, from coordinate 36,392 downwards.
TTATCTACTTCAACGACCGGTTGCGATGCGACGACAGCCCCAGTCAACACCCCGGCAGAAAATGCTCCCGCCCCCCACCAAGGACCCCATCCACCCCAACCATAGCCGCCCCAATAAGGATGGTACCATCCGCCACGCCACCCGCCGCCACGCCATCCACCACCACGCCACCCGCCGCCATACCAGGCAAACGAAGGAGCCGCCACCGTAATGGACAACACTCCCAATAACAAAGCCACCAGATATTTTTTCATCATCACCACCTCCTGCCGCTAGAGACATTGCAGCATGACCAAAGTTCATTCTTAAGGCGCCCATCCTCTTCATCCCGAATGTTGCGCAGACCACAGAAAACACCAACATGACCACGCCATAAATAATCCGGAATCACTCTGACAAATAAACTATAGCAGTCTCTTGGCCGTGAACGCGACTATCAACAAACTTCTCTTACAGAGAAAATACAGGTGTATTATAGTTTCTTTCTGACAATCATCAGAAAATGCTTTACAAATCCATTCTGTTTCCCTGAAAATAAAAAGCAAATTTTTAGAAATGGCAAAATCACCGTGCGCAAAGAAATTACCTCCTTATTCCGCCACAAATTGCCTTGCGAGTCAACCCTGAAAAATCGCGACCCGTATGGCACCATTCGTAGAAGGAATGTCCGATTTGTCCGTACGCGGATAAGACGCGACCATACGGGAACAAACCCATGACTCCCGGAATACACAGGCCACTGTTCTCGCCAAAAATGTTTTTCTGTAAAAGCCTATTTCCCGACCGGAGACGTCATGGCAGAAATTGAACGCGAATCTGACCAATTACCTCAAGATACTACCTGCCAACCGACGGCAGCATCAGATGGTTATGCCAACTTGTCCGAACTGGAAAAAGAGCAGATTCTCGACTTGCAGCAAACGATATTGCGCTCCTTGCTGCATGACCGCAGCGCACAGGAAATTGCTGACGACCTTTGTCGTATGGCCGAGCGTCTATTACCTAATGCGGCCGCCAGCGTCATGTTATATGACGACAAGCGGAAAAAACTTGATGTCATGGCCGCGCCAAACATCTCTCCGGTCGTCCGCGAGCAGCTTTCCGATTTGCGCCCCGGCCCTGGCGCCGGTTCCTGCGGGAACGTGTTATTCCAGAAAATACCCATTTTCGTGAATGACATCCCGCATGACGCCCGCTGGCAAGATTTGCGCCATTTGGCAGAAACTTATCATCTGAAATCCTGCTGGTCGGTACCCATTTATAGAACTGACAACCAGATTGTCGGGACATTCGCACTATCCAGTTTCGAATACCGCAGCCCCAGCGATTTTCATAAAAAATTACTGGAAACCGGCGCTTCCATCATCGGTATTGCTCTGCTGCGCCAACAGCACATGGCGCGCCAGCGCCTGAATGCCCAGATTTTCCAGAACAGTGGCGAAAGCATCATCATTACCGACGTGCATCAACGTTTTGTCTCCATCAATCCAACATTTACCCGCACCTTTGGTTTTACCGAGCAGGAAGTCATGGGGCAAACGCCCAAACTGCTGAAATCCGGCCATCATGACAGCAATTTTTACCAGAAAATGTGGCGCCGTCTACAACAGACTGGCTACTGGCAGGACGAAATCTGGAACAGAACCAAAGATGGAACCATCAAACCATTTCTGGCCGGCATCTCTGTCGTGCGTGACGAACACAACGCCATCACCCATTACATCGCTGTTTATTCCGACATCAGTCATCTGAAACAGGCACAGGCACAAGTCGAATTTCTGGCCTGGCACGACGCGCTGACACGATTACCTAACCGACCGCTGACCAAAAACCGTGCCGAACTGAGCTTGCTCGCCGCTCACGACAACAAAACCCGCCTTGCTTTCCTGCTGTTGGACATAGACCACTTCAAACACATCAATGATTCCATGGGGCACCCGCAAGGTGATGCGCTGATTGTAGAAACGGCACTGCGCCTGCGCACCTGTCTGGCCGACCGGGATATTCTGGGCAGACAAGGCGGCGACGAATTTCTGATTGTGTCACCGCTGACACACGATGACGAACGGTTGCCGGAACTGCTGGAAACCATTCATCGGCAAATGCAGATTCCCTTCCAGATTGGAGACACGCACATCGCTGTCAACGTCTCTATCGGCGCGGCAGTGTACCCGAACGATGGCGAAAATTTTGATGCCCTGCTCAAAGCCGCTGACATCGCACTGTACCGCGCCAAAGAAGGTGGCCGCAATACCTGGCGTTTTTACAGCGAGCAAATGCACACCGAAGCGCAGCAGCACATCGAATTGAGCAATGGTCTGCGCCAAGGACTCTCTCTGCAACAATTCTACTTGCAATATCAGCCGCAAATCGACCTCGTCACTGGTCAACTCATCGGTGTCGAAGCGCTATTGCGTTGGGAACATCCCGTACTGGGTAACATCCCGCCCGGACATTTCATTCCCATTGCAGAAGACAACGGTACCATCGTGCAGATTGGCGCCTGGGTACTGCACGAAGCCTGTCGGCAAGCCGCCGCCTGGCAACATGAGGGTCTTGCCGGCTGCCGCATGGCGGTCAATCTGTCAGCCGTCCAGTTTAGTCATGGCAACCTGATCGCCACCGTCGAGCATGCGCTCAAGACATCCGGGTTGCCTGCATCACTGCTGGAACTGGAACTCACCGAATCCATCCTGATGCGCAATGCCGAACAAATTCTGGACACGGTTCGTCAGCTCAAACATCTGGGCATACAACTCTCCATCGACGATTTTGGTACCGGCTATTCCAGCCTGTCTTATCTCAAACGCTTCAAGGTTGATAAACTGAAAATCGATCAATCCTTCGTCAACAGCATGACCCAGAACGGCGGCGACATCGCCATCGTCCGCGCCATCATTCAGATGGCCAAGGGGCTGGATCTGAAGACCATCGCCGAAGGTGTTGAAACGCAGGGACAACTATCACAACTCAAAACAGAACACTGTGATGAAATCCAAGGTTACTATATCTCCCGCCCACTAATGCCAGATCAAGTCTTGCGCTGGCATCAACAATTCCGTCTTGATCCACCATTTTGATCGCGCGTTGCCAAAACCAGAAAAAACCGCATACCAAACGACAATCGGTTGCCCGACGAAAATCATGATTCACCTATTTTTCCTAACCTGTTTTTCTTAATCGGTATACAATACGACTGCCAGATAACAGCAATAATGTCGACAGGCAATGCTCTCACCATCTCCCACAAAACAGCCAATTGATTTCACCCAGCAACTACTGGCAAAAATCGAAGCCACGCCGAGTCTCCCTGCTCTGGGGAAAAATATAGCCAGAGTCATCAGCATCGTCTCGGACGACAACAAAGGCACTGAAGAACTGGCGCGTTTCATCCTGTCAGACGTGGCGCTAACCAACAAAATCCTGCACGTCGCCAACACGCCACAATACCGCACAGCCTCCCGTATTCCAGTCACCACCATATCCCGCGCCATTTATCTGCTGGGCTTTGAAACCGTCAAAGCCATTGCGCTAGCCATGATGGTGGTTGAAAACCTGAACAGCCGCAACGCCGCGCTGGTTCAACATGAACTGCTGCAAGCACTCACTGCCAGCGTCGTCGGGCGGGAAATTGCACGTCGTACCCACCAAACCGAAAGCGAAGAAGCTGCGGTTGGCGCGCTATTCAAAAACCTTGGCCGTTTACTCGCCGCCTTGCACGAGCCCGAACTGTACCAACAAACACGACAGACCGGCGCACCATCTCCTGCCACCCAACTCACACCCATCTGCAATTTTGACCTCATCACGACAGCCATTCTCGTGCGCTGGCAAATTCCAGCCAGCATCATCAATGCCATGACCAAACCCCCAGCGGGTACATTGCGCCCTGCCGGTTCGGTACAAGAACGCCTGCAACATATTGCCGCATTCAGCGCCGAACTGGCTGCCAGCATTTTCCCGACCGAACAAATCGATACGGCTGTATTCCAGCAAAAGCTGTTGCTACGCTATGGCGGCGCACTGCACATCGACGCGAAAGAATTACAAGAACTGGCCAGACAGGCACGTCTGGAAACGCAGGCCATTACCCAAACCATCACCGCAAGTGATATCAACAACACAGAAACTGCCGACGCAGAATTACCAGGCGATTTCTTACTGCCAGAACAAGCCGCAGAATCAACAACGACAGCGCAAGAATGCTACCCGAGTGGCAAACCGCACCATGCCCAATCCTTGCTGCTCAACAGCCTGCAAACCCTGTCAAACGCCATATCCGCCCACAAAAACGCCCCGGAAGACATGATGCTGCAATTCGCCGAACTACTGCAACGGGCGCTCGGACTGCGTTTTATCGTCATTTGCCTGAAAGACCACCGGAACCATCAATACCGCGCCTCTGTCGCCATCGGCACAGACTGCGCCCGCCGCCGCGCCGGATTCGGTTTTCCGGAAACGGGTGAACAGGACATTTTTCACCTGGCATTATCACGGCGTGTTGACATCATCATCACCGATGCCACTCAGGCAAAAGTCCAAACCCTGCTACCCGGCCATTATGGCCGACTGACGCAAGATGCCAAAAGTTTCATCATTCTGCCACTGTTACAACAAAACGAACCGGTGGGACTCATCTTTGCCGACCGCGCACTACCCGCTCCGGAAGGCATCACTGCCGACGAAGCCACGCTCATCCGGGCACTGAAAACACAACTCCTTCTCGGTCTGGCCGTTCACGCCGCCTGACGCCAGTATCGCCAGGCGGCCTGCCACATCGCCAGCCATGACAAAATGGCCGACAACGCCACCAGACCGGCTGTCAATTCCACCCACTCCACCCACGTCGACCACCAGACGCTTGCCAGCAATGCACACAAACTCGCCAAATGCACCCACATCTGGCGCTGTGCCACGCGATCCGGAATAATCTGCCTGACATTGGGGGCAAGCTGACCTTTTGACAATCGTGCCTGCCAATGCAACCAGATCAGAAACGGCACGATTTTATACAACATGCCGTTTGCCAACGAAATCATGCCGCCATACAGAAATAAAACAACCAATAAAAACGGGTAGCCAACCCATGCCGCCAACGCAGGAGAAACACTTGCCGTCAGCCACAAACCGGATGCTCCCAATAAACTCGTCATGCTGATACGCCAGAACCACAAGCTGGCATCTGGTTTTTTGCGCCGTCTTTTTTCCAGCAAATACAATGTGGTCATCGAAAAAAATGCAACACCGCACGCCAATATGCCCAAAACAACCGACAACGCCACACCTGCTGATGCCAGACTAAAAATCATCACCATCAACAACAGCAACAACCATCCTGCTCCGATATAACGCATCAACGCCACCGGGTAAGGACGTGTCAACAAAAACATCGGCACCACTTGCCAGGCCACCCCCATGACCAAAGACAACATCCAGCCCATTGTGCCCCAAACGAGATGCAACTTTACCAACCAGCGTGTCGCACAGGCACAAACACCAGACAGCCCGGCCAGCATCAACATTCCTGAACCTGCCGTCACCGCCAGAGCAATCACCGCATACCACATCATACGCACTGTGGCATGTCGCACCATGGAGCGAGACAGTGCAAACAGTGCGGCCAGCACAAAAACGCCCAACGCAAGCCCCATCAAGCCTGCAACAGGCATCCACCATGTCAATTTTCCCCGCCACAGCGCCCATACCAACAGCGACGTTGCCAAGACAAACAAACTGTGCACCCATGCCGCCAGCCATTTCCCACCCGGCACCACAGACCCCGCCACCACCGGCAATATCTGCAATAAAGCACCCAGCATCACCATGCTCAAGTACCCCAAGGTCAGCAAATGAGTCAACGCCAGCACGCCGGCACTCCAACGCGATGCCCATACCGTTGCACCGAGATGCCACAACAACATGGCCGCCAGCAATAGAAAAACCGGTGCGGTCAGAAAAAAACGCAGCGGCACCGACAAGGGCGGCGCCTGTTTCAACGACAGTCCAGTCAGGGAAGGATTCATCGCCAGATCAATACTTCAACGTGACCGTCTTCAAACAGACAACTATCGTATTGCCAGCCAGCATCGCGCAACAACCCATAAAACGGATAGGGCTCCCGATCCAGCAACAGACGCAAACGATGTCCATGCGTCAGATTTTCCAATTCCCGCAACGCCAGAACCATCGGTTCCGGCGGTTCGAGATGACGTGCATCCAGCAAACTTTCCTGTTCCGATGTCGACATCGTCACCCCAATGCCGCCATTTCATCGAGCACACGCCCGGCGCCATCCCGCAACACCTGCTCCGCCATCGGATACAGCACCTGTTCTTCCTTGATGTTGTGTTGTTGCAACACAATCAGCAGGGTTTCCGCGTGCCCCGCCCAGTTTTCCTCATCCTGCGCCAACAACGCATCATTCAACTGCATCATCAGCACCCGCATCTGTTCGTGTTCGTGCAACATCATTTTGGTTGGCCCCATACGGCTCCCTGTTGCCCGCTCAAACGCCGGGAACAATGCGGATTCCTCGCGCGCAAAATGTCGCGCCATATCCGCCTGAAACGTATCAAAGTGCCGTTGTGCTGCCTGCCAGTCCCCCGCTTGCGCCAATTGATCGGCCGCCACAAACACATCATCACAATGGCGATGTTCTTGTCCCATGAAACTACTGATGGTTTTCATCCTGACTCCTTCAACCCGATTTGCCATCCACACGAACCTGCCAATACATCGGCATGAAACGCACGCCCCATACCACTAACACCAGCAGCCATACCCCGGCCGCCAGACCGTATACATCCTGTCTTGCCACACCAGGCCCCGGCAAACAATCCGCCAGAACCCTCGTCAACGCCACCGCCTGCATCATCCAGAACAATGCATAATCCGTCCGCGCCAGATGCAATGGTCGCCCGGAATGTCCAAGGCTGACCCGTGACACCATGCCCATCAACATGCTGAAAAAAAATCCCAGTGTCAACGCATGCAACGGTGCCAAACCAATGTCAGGCCAGGCAAACCATCTGCCCATGTCCTGCCAGACAAATAACGCCATACCACACACCAGCCACAAAAACCCCATGTGCAACACAGCCAGCAAACTGACAGAAAAACTGCGCCACCACCGCCATTGCCAGGACAGATAGGCGGCACAGGCAAACAATGGCGCGTCGCCGATCAATGGCGTAACGTGCCACAACGTCAGCAGTCCATGCCCGACGCTGCCAGCGAGCATCACCCACAACAGGGTGTATGGCCGCACCACCACATAATCCTTCAGAACACGGCTGGAAAAAAACGGAATCATGCGATGACTGACCGTCATAAAAACGGGCAACAAAAAAAACCATACCCCGGCAACCCGCGCCAGTTCGAGCCAGAAGGGACGCTGTGTCAACATCCACAACACTACTGATAACAATCCGCCTGCTCCGCCCAATATACCGGCGCCAGCCGCCCATGCATGCCGACGGTCAACCAGCCCCACCGCCCGCCGGGTGCGAAACAAAACCTGCCCCAGCAAACCCGCTGCCAGCAACCAACCGGCCAGTATCAGCACCAATCCCATCAACAACACCCAGTCTGCTGTCGCCATACCGCCATAACACAGCAAACCGCCAAAACTTATCAACAACGCCACCGGAAGCGCACGCACGGGCTCAATCACCGGTTCATTCAACCACGCTGGAAATGTCGTCAACAAAAATCCAAAAATAAAAGGAGGAAAAATACCATACGCCATCATCACCGGATGCGCCCATGACATTCTCCACCAGACAGCACCACTGTCAGCATGACTGCGCAACAGCAAAACCATCAACCACCATCCTGCGGCACACAACGCCTGCAGAAAGCCAGCTGAAAACAGCATCCTGTGTGGAGCTGCCAACACGCACCGCCAACAAAGCACAGTCATTCTCCTTTATGGAAGCGCTGATTAACTCCAGCACGATCGCCAGTTTATCCAACCAAATCCAATAGCGCCTTGATCTACATCAATGCACAAGGCTGGCGCAAACGATACCTTTACCCGATGCACCACTAAAAGCACTGATTTTCGCCATCAATCCGACCACCGTAAAGCCCGATCTGGAGCATGACATGCACGCCACAACCATCGCCCCTGCAACAAATCACGATATCATTCATGATCTGTGCCATACCCGCACCAGCCATCTGCACCTGACCTGCAGTACACTGCTACAGAACCTGGATACCAACGTACACCTCATTTTTCAGCAAGACCCGACCATTCTGCTGCATAGCCTCAATCTGCAATGGCGCCGCGCCCTGCACTGGCAACTATATCAAGATGATTTGCAGCGCTGGCATGCCATCATCCAGCGACGGGAACACGTCGCGCCACAAAGTATCCTGGACCGATTGAGCCGCGATCACCAGCGTCTGGATCGCCTGTTCGGACTCGCCCTGCAACAAATCAACGAAGGCAACATCACAGCATCATTTCCATATATACATGAATTTTCCATTCTTCTTCAACGCCATATCAACGTGGAAAACAACGTGTTGGCTCCGGCATTCCATATTCCCAATCCGGAACCTGTGGAGATCATGTTGCGCGAACACGATGATATTCTGGCGCAAATGGCACACATTGAAGCGCTGTATACGCACGAACTGCGGGACGGTGCCGAAATCGGCGCCTTTTTATCCATTCTGTCCGGCGGACTCGCCAAACACGAATACCGCGAAGAGGAAAACCTGTTCCCGCAATGGGACATTGCCCTCAATGCCGCAGACAGCATGGAAAAACCTGCCCTGCTATGGCGTATCGAGCAGATGCTGCAATTCTCATAAAACGTACCGGTAACAATGGTTTTTCAACGCCAGGCACAACAAAAGAGGTGGTTTTGCGCTACAATCCGGGTATTGTTTCCCTGCGCGACATGCCATGAGCCATCACAACCCGTTCAATACACTGCGACCGTTTTCTGCCAAAGCCGACAGCTTCCTGTATTCACTTCCCGCCCTTGAAGAGGCAGGTATCGGTAAAATTTCCCGCCTGCCGGTATGTTTGCGCATGGTGCTCGAATCAGTGCTGCGCCATTGCGACGGCAAAAAAATCACCGAATCACATATCCGGGAATTGGCTGGCTGGCAACCAAACGCATCACGCAGTGAAGAAATTCCCTTCACCGTTTCCCGAGTACTGCTGCAAGACTTTACCGGCGTACCTTTGCTGGCTGACCTGGCCGCAATGCGCAGCGCTGCCAATGACACCCAGCATGATGCAGCGCGGATCGAGCCTTTGGCACCAGTGGACATGGTGGTTGACCATTCCATACAGGTCGATGTATTCGGCAAACCGGATGCCTTGCAACAAAACATGGCGCTGGAATTTTCCCGCAATCGGGAACGCTACCAATTCCTCAAATGGGGAATGCAGGCATTCAGGACCTTCAAGGTCGTGCCACCCGGTATCGGCATCGTCCATCAGGTCAATATGGAATATCTGGCGCAAGGTGTCATGCAAAAAGATGCTGTCTATTTTCCCGACAGTCTGGTTGGCACCGATTCACACACCACCATGATCAATGGTCTGGGCATCGTTGCCTGGGGCGTGGGCGGCATTGAAGCCGAGGCCGCCATGCTGGGGCAGCCAGTATACTTTCTGACACCCGACGTCGTCGGTGTGGAACTGACCAATAAAATCCAGCCCGGCGTCACCGCAACAGACGTGGTACTGACGCTGACTGAAATGCTGCGTCGTGCCAAAGTGGTCGGCAAATTTGTCGAATTTTTCGGCGAAGGTGCTGTGGCCCTGTCATTACCGGATCGCGCCACCATCGCCAACATGGCGCCGGAATATGGTGCCACCATGGGCTTTTTCCCGCCCGACGAAGCGACCTGCACCTATTACCTGTCAACCGGGCGCTCACAGGAACACGTCAATACCTTGCGAGCATATTATCAAGCACAGGGTCTGTTCGGTCTGCCCAAAGCGGGAGACTGCGATTACTCAAGCACATTGCAACTCGACCTGTCCAGCGTCGTGCCATCGGTGGCCGGTCCACGTCGGCCACAAGACCGGATTGCCCTGACAGACGTCGCGCAACAATTTGCCGAACTGCTGACGCACTCTGTTGAGCAAGGTGGTTGGGGGAAACCGGCGTCTGTTCCGACAACGCCGGCACTGCAACATGGCGATATCGTCATCGCCGCGATTACTTCCTGTACCAATACATCGAATCCGGGGGTCATGCTGGCCGCAGGACTGCTGGCCAAAAAAGCCGTGGCCCGTGGCCTCAAAGTGCCCGCGCATGTCAAGACCTCGCTGGCTCCCGGATCGCGCGTGGTCAGCGATTATCTATCTGACGCCGGATTGATGAGCGCGCTGGAAACATTGGGTTTCAATTTGGTCGGTTACGGTTGCACAACTTGTATCGGCAACTCCGGCCCCTTGCCCGCCCATATCGAACAGAGCATTCTGGAACACGATCTGGTGGCAGCTGCCGTCCTGTCCGGCAACCGCAACTTTGAAGCTCGCGTCCATCAAAACGTCAAAGCAAACTTCCTGATGAGTCCGCCACTCGTGGTAGCCTATGCACTGGCCGGCACCGTGCGCATCGATCTGGCACACGATCCGCTCGGCCATGACACTGCCGGCCATCCGGTTTATCTGGCCGATCTGTGGCCGGATGCCACGGAAATTGCCGCCGTCATGGCAACAGCCACCAATCCGGAAATTTACCGCGCACGTTACCACGACCTGACCGCAAACAATCCGCTATGGGCAGAAGTCCCCGCGCCTGCGGGACAACTCTATCAATGGGATACAGAGTCTACCTACATTCGCCAACCACCATTTTTCCATGACACCGCACCAACCGTTGGCGACATCCGCCATGCCCGGGCGCTGGCCATTTTTGGCGATTCCGTCACCACCGACCATATCAGCCCGGCCGGCTCGATTCGGGCAGACTCTCCCGCCGGTCTGTATCTACAAGCCCACGGTGTCACCAAAGCCGATTTCAACAGCTATGGTGCACGACGCGGCAACCACGAAGTCATGCTGCGAGGTACTTTTGCCAATGTGCGCATCAAAAACCGCATGGTGCCCGGCAGCGAAGGTGGTGTCACCCACCATCAACCCGATGCGGCCGTCATGCCCATTTATGACGCCGCCATGCGCTACCAAACAACCCATACCCCCCTTTTCATCTTCGCCGGAGAAGAATATGGCACCGGGTCTTCCCGTGACTGGGCAGCCAAAGGTACCCGCCTGCTGGGAGTCAAGGCCGTGATTGCCAAAAGTTTCGAGCGCATTCATCGCGCCAATCTGGCTGGCATGGGTATTTTACCGTGCCAATTCAAAGCGGGCACGGACGCAAACAGTCTGCAACTCGATGGCAGCGAACAGTTCGATCTGTTTGGTTTTGAGCAAGGTATCCAGCCACAGCAAGACATGATACTGATCATCAACCGCGCCGATGGCAGCAGTCAGCATGTCCCGCTGACACTACGCATCGACACGCCGATTGAAGTCGAATACTACCGCCATGGCGGCATTTTGCCCTATGTCCTGCAACAACTGCTGACAGCAAACTAAAGGATAAACTGCCACCATGTCCGATCTGAACGATCCGCGCGTTTTTTTTGCGGCCGAACGCACCCTGCTGGCGTGGAACCGCACCAGCCTGACCCTGATGGGATTTGGCTTCGTGGTCGAGCGTTTTGCCCTGTTCATGCGCATGCTCATGCCACAAGATCTGCAACACGCAGGGTTGCATCACGGCTCTTCGTTCTGGATAGGCATCAGTTTTATCCTGTTGGGCGTTGTTACCGCCATCCTCGCCATCCTGCAATATCGGCGCATGCTGCTTACTTTCAAATCAGTAGAAATTCCGCAAGGCTACTGGGTCAATCTGGCCGTTTTCGCCACATTCATGCTGGCAGCACTCGGTGTGCTGCTGGCCACTTATCTCATCACGGATTTATAAATCGACGCTCGTCATGACACGTAAAATACTGGTTACCTCCGCCCTGCCGTACGCCAACGGTGCTATCCATCTTGGCCATCTGATTGAACACATACAAACCGACATCTGGGTACGCTTCCAAAACCTGCGCGGCCACGAATGCTACTACGTCTGTGCAGACGACACCCATGGCACGCCCATCATGCTCCGCGCACAAAATGAAGGCATCAGCCCGGAAGACCTGATTGCCCGCGTTCATGATGAACATCTGCGCGACTTTACCGGCTTTCACGTTCACTATGACAGTTATCATTCCACGCATTCAGAAGAAAATCGCGAATTCTCCGCGTTGGTATACCGCAAACTACGAGATGCAGGACTCATCGAGCGCAAAACCATCGAGCAATATTACGACGAAAGTCAGCAACTGTTCCTGCCCGACCGTTTCATCAAAGGACAATGCCCCCGTTGCGGGGCTGCCGATCAATATGGCGACAACTGCGAAGTCTGCGGGGCCACTTATTCGCCGACCGACCTCATCAACCCCGTCTCGGCGCTCTCCGGCACCAAACCCGTCCGCCGCCATTCAGAACATTATTTTTTTCGCCTCGGCGAGTGCGGCGATTTTTTACGTGAATGGACGCGCGCCGGGCACCTGCAACGTGAAGCCAGCAACAAACTCGACGAGTGGTTTACTGCCGGCCTGCAAAACTGGGATATTTCTCGCGACGCTCCATACTTTGGCTTTGAAATCCCCGACGCGCCCGGAAAATATTTCTACGTCTGGCTTGATGCGCCCATCGGTTACATGGCCAGCTTTCAACACTTGGCTCGCCAAAAAGGGCTGAATTTCGACGATTGGTGGCAAGCTGACAGCGACACCGAGCTATACCATTTCATTGGCAAAGATATCCTGTATTTTCATGCTCTGTTCTGGCCGGCCATGCTGCATTTTTCTGGTCACCGCACTCCGGACAACATCTTCGTGCATGGCTTTTTAACCGTAAATGGCGCAAAAATGTCCAAATCACGCGGCACGTTCATCACCGCCAGCAGTTATCTTGACAGCGGCCTGAACCCGGAATACCTGCGCTATTACTTTGCCAGCAAGCTCAACGGCAGCATGGAAGACATCGATCTCAATCTGGATGATTTTGTCGCACGAGTCAACAGCGACCTGGTCGGAAAATTCGTCAACATTGCCAGCCGTACCGCGGGTTTCATCCAGCAACGCTTCGATGGCAAACTGAGCGCGTCCTTGCCAGACACACCTTTGCTCAGCGACATGCAACAGGCTGCCGACAGCATTGCCGACGCCTACCAACAGTTGGATTATGGCCGCGCCATTCGCGACATCATGCACCTGACTGATCGCGCCAACCAATATGTCAACGACCACAAACCTTGGGAAATCGCCAAACAGGCAGAAAAAGACGCGGAATTACACGAAATCTGCAGCGTGAGCCTCAACCTGTTTCGCCTGCTCACCCTGTACCTCAAACCCGTCTTGCCGCAACTGGCCATAGACGCAGAACAATTCTTGTCCATCGCCCCTTTGCGCTGGCAGGACGCACAAACACTGCTCAGCGAGCACCATATTCTCCCTTACCGGCATCTGATGGCACGGGTAGACAGTAAACTGGTTGCCAACATGCTGGCGGCCAATGTCACGCAATCCACTGCCACATCGACCACCAATACCACGACAACACCGATTGACGCCACATCCAAAGCCATTTCACCCAAAGCAACAGCACCGACCACCATGACAAACGATACGACCACTGCAACGACCACTGCAACAACCACTGCAACAACCACTGCAACGACCATTTCCATCGATGACTTCAGCAAAATCGACCTGCGCATCGCACGCATCGTAAATGCCGAGCACGTCGAAGGCGCAGAAAAACTGTTACGGCTATCGCTCGACATTGGCGAAGGCAACCCCCGGCAGGTTTTTGCCGGCATCAAATCCGCCTACGACCCGGCCAGTCTGATTGGCCGTCTCACCGTCATGGTCGCCAACCTCACCCCACGCAAAATGAAATTCGGCCTGTCCGAAGGCATGGTACTGGCTGCTTCCGGTGATGCGCCGGGATTATTCCTGCTCTCTCCCGACAACGGCGCCCAACCCGGCATGCGCGTCAAATAACACCAACACCATGTTTGAAGAAAAACTCATCGCCATCCTGTCGCGTTTCAACCATCTGCTGCACGTGGCGCTGGCGCTGGCCCTCCTCATCGCCAGCGCCATGGTCATCTGGGAATTCAGCATGGAAGTCAGCACCGCCATCCTGCACGACCACATGGTCAGAGGATTTCTGCAATCACTCGGCACCCTGTTTCTGGTCTGGACTCTATCCAGTCTTATCTCGGCAGAAATCAGCTACTTGCAGGATGGCGTCCTGCAAGTCAGGTTATTCATCGAAGTCGCCATCATTACCCTGCTGCGCCAGATCATCACCAAACCCGTCATGCTGGTCACCGGAAAACAAAACCCGGACGATGTGTTTGATCCGACGCAGTACGGGCTGATTCTGGCCGCGTTGCTAGTAGTCGGTATTTTGCACTGGCTGGTAGGGGCCGCCAACATTTCCGGCAGAAAGCAGTAAACCTGTTCAAATTTTCGTCCAATCGATCAGGTGGCAAGATGGAACAAAGCGCCCAACCACCCGGTCATCCCCATCGTCAATGCGCCCCAAACCAGTACACGCCCCGCCCCGCGCCATATCGAAGCACCGCCCGCCCATGCCGCGAGCGCTCCTAACACAACCAGAAATAACAACGAAACCGCAGTAACAACAGGAATAAAATAGGCTGGCGACACAACAACACCCATCACGATCGGCACGATACCGCCAAACACAAAACTGATTGACGACGCAACAGCCGCCTGCAAGGGTCTGGCAGCCAGTGTCCCCGTGATACCAATATCATCTCGCGCATGCGCACCCAATGCATCATGAATCATCAACTGATGAGCGACCTGCGTAGCCAGCTCGACATCAAGACCACGATGGATGTAAATATCACGCAATTCCGCACATTCAGCGTCATAATGATGCTGTAACGCGTGCCGTTCCATCTCAAGATCAGCGTGTTCCGTGTCAGCCTGCGAACTGACCGACACATACTCACCCGCTCCCATCGAAAGCGCCCCCGCGACCAATCCGGCCAACCCCGTCACCATGATCCCATGCGGCGACATATGTGCTGCCGCAACACCCAGCAACAGGCTGGCAACAGACAAAACACCATCATTGGCGCCAAGAACCCCCGCGCGCAACCAGCCAGACCGATGACTACGATGAAAATGCACTGTCATACTGTCACCCAAACACTCAAACTTCAAACTGATCAACAGACAACCGGCGCTCAATATGCCGATCAGGTATCAACCACAACAAGGCAATTGCCACATACAACACTTGCGCCAGCCAAACAAACCGGAATGATACAACAATGGCAACAGCGTATGTCGAAACAGAAACGTTCCTGAATCGTTATGGAAGGCTTGACCACAGCTTTCATGTTGCCTGTCGTTACCAGACAACTCTGGCAACAAATCCTGCTTTACGTTAATTCATATGTTAATATCATATCCAGCCATTGCGTCTGCACCCTTTGGTTGATCAACGTCTCGCAAACGTCATTTTGCCCGGTTGAAGTGGTGGCTACCCACCAGATTATTTACATTACGGCGATTTACAGACTAAATTTATATTTAAATCAATTATTTATGTAATTAATATTTTAAATTTGGCGTTTTAAGCAAAGGATTTTGACAACAAAGATCCGAAAGAAAAAAATCTTGTTCTGGCAAAATTTCTGATCGGATTGGATTGAATCAAGCCAGTTCCGTTTCGTTTTGCAAATTATGGAGACATTATGAACAATAAACAGGGCGTGGAAACGGCCTCGGAATGTGTTGGGGAGAGTGAAAACCCTACTTGCATTACCGCTAAAAAAGCTCCCGAGGGTTCAACGTTGAGATTTTATCAGGATGAGAAGGAACGCGATGCATGGGTTTACCGTTGGCTGTGGCGTGGGGCCATGTGGTCTATACTTCCATCGATTTTTACGGCAAAAAGTTTAGGTTTGATTCTTTATTTAAATCATTTCATCGTCGCCATAGGGCTAATTTTGGCATTATTGCGCATAATGCGAGATAGAAATGCTGAAAATCTGGTTAATGCATTAGATCGCAATGCACAAAATAATCAAGGAATTGGGTGGATAGAGAAAGCCGGGATATTTATCGGCGGAGTAGGCCTTGGCATGATCGCCATATCAGTTGTAGTGCAATTTGCTTTGTTTATTCTGAAGAAATGGTCTTGAGAAAGATAAAATGGCGGGTTTTACGGATGTACTGGGAGTTTTTACTGATGCCAAGGAGGCATTTGAAGACTTTGGTGATAAAGAATTTTTGAATAAGGTGCAGGGGGTATTAAATTACGCTACGGCGGTCGTTTCGTTTTCTGATCTACTTATTAAAAAAACGCCCATTGGCTTGGACATTGTCGCATTCAAAGCAAACATCCTCAAAACATCACTTGCGGTTACAAACTTGGCAAGGGCCATTCATGAGAATAAAAGCGGCAACGCTGCAACTGCAGAGATTGCTGTTCAATTGGTAAATCTGGTGGGTGGTATTGCAGGGGTGGTTGGTTCGATTCCGGGTGATGAATTCAACCCGGAAGTCAAGATTGCAGCCAATGTTGTTTCTCTTGAAGCTTCTGCTGTGAGCCAATATTTGGATACGCCATCAGGGGCAGAGAATTTCAATAATTTTTGGCGTAGCCTGAACAGTTTGGTATTTGTATCAACATCGAACACAGGAACGGCGAATACGATTCCTGTTGACTTTGGAATTGTTGATGATGGTTGGAATGATATCCCTTTAAGCCAAGTATTCGCAGACAAAAATAGCGGCTCCAATATCAATGAAGCTGAAAGTTTCACCAAGTCCTGGATTGATCCGGCGATAAATGAGCTTCGCGTGGATGTCAGCAGCATTGAAACCACGGTTGATCCGAATATTGGAGTGGTTCGTATTGATTATGGCGACAGAGCCGCGATCAACGGCAGCGGGGAAGTTGTTGTCAATGATAATGCCGAGCAGGTATGCACCGAAAGCTATTCCGATCAAGCCACCAACAATATCGAGTTGGTACAGGATTTTTCGCTTACGATTAATGCACAAGAAGATTTCTTGAACAGCGACAACACAAATATCGCTGATTATAATGATGACGGCTACAACGCCAGCGGTTATGACAGCAGTGGTTACGACGCCGATGGTTACGACGCCGATGGTTACGATGCCGATGGTTACGATGCCGATGGTTACGATGCCGATGGTTACGATGCCGATGGTTACGATGCCGATGGTTACGACGCCGATGGTTACGATGCCGATGGTTACGATGCCGACGGTTACGACGCCGATGGTTACGACGCCGATGGTTACGACGCCGACGGTTACGACGCCGACGGTTACGACGCCGATGGTTACGACGCCGATGGTTACGACGCCGATGGTTACGATGCCGATGGTTACGATGCCGATGGTTACGATGCCGACGGTTACGACGCCGATGGTTACGACGCCGACGGTTACGATGCCGATGGTTACGATGCCGACGGTTACGACGCCGATGGTTACGACGCCGACGGTTACGATGCCGATGGTTACGACGCCGATGGTTACGATGCCGACGGTTACGACGCCGACGGTTATGACAGCAGCGGCTATGACAGCAGCGGCTATGACAGCAGCGGCTATGATGACACGGGCGACATCAGCAGCAATGAAAATTGACTGAAAGTGATTGGGCTGTTTTGATCAGAGCGAAAGCTGGGGTCAAGTCTTGCATTGCAACATTTCTCTTGTCTCAACTGATACCGTCCGCCATATCAAAAATCCAGGTGTGTCCGTATGGCGAAAATATCGACCGGGCCCCGCTCGGCGTTGTATGCCGGATTATTCACATGCTGGTAATCCGCCGTGATATGCACATGCTGCATCGCACACCAGGAATAATACATCTCAACGATATCTTCGTTGGCATAACGCGGTAATGAGCCGTCCCCAATCACTACCCCCATCCCGCCTGCCGCGAAATAATCGCGTGCCGCGTGCGACAGTCCATTGACCACACCTGCCAAGCCAACGGTATCGTCAGATCGCCCCCAATTGTTACCCTGCACGGAAAGTCCACCGGAAACCGACTGGTTGATGTCGGTAAATTCGTCGGTTTCTTCACTGCCATCGTTGATGCTGGCACGGGCGAACAATCCGCTGTTCGCCGTCAAACCTTGTTGAAAATTGATTTCAACTCCGGGGCGATTGGCGAAACGACGCACATTGGCTGTGTTGGGAACGGTGTTGGTTTGCGCTGCGTATTGCAGCGCGTCTTTATAACTGCCCATATTGGCATGATTCACATATGCCAATAATTTGATTGTTCCGGGGCGGACGAACCAGTTCTCGCGCGCTTCCAGCTCGGTGACCCATTCCAACTGGCTCATGTTCTCCGTCAACTTTTCACTGTTTGGCACCACGGACAAATCAAAGATGCCGCCGCGTACCGTCCACCAATCTTGCGTCCACTCGATGCTGCTGCCGTAACTGTAGCCCCAGGCATCCGCAGCATAATCGTAGGCTCCTGCGTCAACAATCGACCAGTTCAAAAAATCATTGCGCGGATCGTGCGCATACACATTGGTGTCAAACACATCGGTCACGGCAAACTTGCCTATGGTGACCACCACATTGTTCGCAGTACGGCTTTGCGCCATCTGATTTTCTCCAGCAGTCACATCGGCACTGACTCCGCCCAGATTCCATACCTTGCGCACAAACAGACGCGGTGTACGGTAATACGGATTTACCGCACCGACCTTGTATGCCTCCCCGCTTGGAAAACCGGCAATCCCCATGGTATCGTTCAAACCGAAGCCTTGATCTTCTTCCGGATTGACCCAGATTTCCGTCTGTGCATCGATGCGATAACCCAGATACAGCGTGGCATCGTTGGTTTGCTCACCATTGTTGGATGGGGTCAAGCTCTGGGCAGTGGCTATATAACCGGGTGCAGAAAACGCCGGATGCCATTGATAGGTGTTGGTGTATTGCCCATACACCGCCCACGGATCACTGGCGACCGTCATCTTGGTCACAGCATTACCGGAAACAAGCGTTGACGCAGATGTTGCCTCTGTGCCTGCACTCGAATCTGCGACCAATGAGAGCGCATTTTCTGCCAGTACAGGCTGACTGCTCAGCGTCACCAACACAACAAAGAACCATCCCCGATAAAATATTTGTCTGATCTGCTTCAAGAAGTGCATCCGTTTTGTTGTGTCAAAAATTGCCTTTTTTGTAAATGAGAATTATTCTATATTTAAAGAAAGAAATCAAGACTCATTTATCGCAATAAAACGGCGTCACTCTACCTGAATAATGCGTCATTTTCATGACAATTCTTCTGAGCGAGCAATTTTCAGTCGCCACAGCTGTAACACCTTCATGCCACCAACCGGCCATCTACCAGACGAATGACTCTATCCATTGCCTGCGCCAATTCTACGTCATGCGTGACGACCAGAAAGCTGGTGCCTTGTTCCTGATTCAACTGCCGCATCAATGCGTAGACGGAAAACGCTGTTTGGCGATCAAGATTTCCGGTGGGTTCGTCTGCCAGCACGCAGGCCGGTTCGGTGACCAATGCCCGCGCAATCGCCACCCGTTGTCGCTCACCACCCGACAGTTCACCCGGCATGTGCATCAATCGAGGTGACAACCCTACCCGTCCCAGTATCTGGCTTGCCTTTGCATGCGCATCAATGCGCTTCATCCGCCGAATCAGCAACGGCATCGCCACATTGTCCAGAGCAGAAAATTCCGGCAGCAAATGATGGAACTGGTACACGAAACCCAACGAACGATTGCGCCATTCCCCGCGCACACGTTCTGTCATGTCGTGAATATTTTTTCCTGACACATGCACGTGGCCGGCGGTCAATTCATCCAACCCACCCAACACGTGCAGCAGCGTCGATTTGCCTGAACCAGACGCCCCCATGACGGCCACCATTTCGCCCGCTGCAACAGAAAAACTGACGTTTTTGAGCACATCAACCGTCAGATTGCCTTGTCGAAAGGTTTTGTCGACGTTTTCACAGACCAAGACCGGATCATTCATAGCGCAACGCCTCCGCAGGCTGAATGCGCGCCGCGCGCCAACTCGGATACAATGTCGCCAACCAGGACAACACCAGCGACACCAGCCCGATCGTCCATACATCATGCCAGTCCAACCGCGACGGCAATTCACTGATCTGATACACGTCGGACGACAAGAAATGTATGCCGAAGGTGTGCTCAATGGCAGGTACCAGAACACTGATATTCAGCGCAATCACCACACCGGCCACCAACCCCATGGCCGTGCCGATGAGGCCAATCAATGCCCCCTGAATCATGAAAATGCGCTGGATGCTGGCCGGAGAAGCCCCCAAAGTGCGCAGAATGGCGATATCTGCCTGTTTATCGGTCACCACCATCACCAGCGTAGACACGATATTGAATGCAGCCACAGCGACAATCAACGACAGAATGATGAACATCACTTGTTTTTCCATTTGCACGGCGCGAAAAAAATTGCTGTGCGATGCCGTCCAGTCACGCACGTAAAAAACGTCATGCAATTGCCGTGACAACTGACGCGCCACCTGCGGCGCCTGATACAAATCATCGAGTTTCAACCGCAGACCCGACACATTATCACCGGTGCGGAACAGAACCTGCGCATCCGGCAACGCAATCAGCACCAACCCGGAATCATATTCATACAAACCCATGTGAAACACGCCTGATACCCGAAATTCTTTCAGACGCGGTATCATGCCAGCCGGTGTAATCTGCCCCTGTGGCGTGATGATGGTAATCTTGTCACCCACTCTGACCCCCAGCACATGCGCCAATTCATCGCCAATCACCACGTTCCAGCTACCGCCACGCAAACTGCTCAGGCTGCCTGCCCGCATATGACGGCCAATGTCAGCCACCCGATTTTCCGCTGCCGGATCAATACCTCGTACCGCCACTCCTTCCACCGCTTGATCGTAAGCGACCAAACCCTGTCCGGACACATACGGCGCGGCCGCCAGCACGTGAGGTTGTCCGACCGCCCATCCTGCCAACTGTCGCCAATCGCTCAGGCTCCCGTCAAACTGGCTGATTTCCACATGCGACACCACACCAAGAATGCGGTGTCGCAACTCACCCTGAAAGCCGTTCATCACCGACAGCACGACGATCAATGCCGCCACGCCAAGCGCAATGCCAAGCATGGAAGTCAACGAAATAAAAGAAATGAAGTGATTACGCCGTTTTGCCCGCGTATACCGCAAGCCGATGAGCCATTCAAAATAATGCACGAAAAATCCCAAAAAAAACCAACTGCCCGAACGTAAGGAACCACTGATTTATTCCCACATGGCCGCAACGCGGCTCGTGGCAGAGTAAATCAGTACCTCCCTAATTACCCGAACGCCAAATCGAAATAATCACCCACAAACTGTTCAGAAAAGCCAGAATAAACCCGATGAACCCCATGAATCGCCAGCCATCCACCGTCATGACAATGGATGAACCAATCACCAGCGATGCCGTCAAAATGCCCATGGTAATACGGTTGCTGGCGCGATCCAGTTGACGGCCAAACGTATCGAGCCGCTTGAGATCCAGATCAATCCGCAACCGCCCGCGCCTCACCTCGCGCATCAATCGCGCCAGATCGCGCGGCAACCCCGCCACCACCTCAAAGGCTTCCTTGACCCCGCGTCGTCCGCGTTGCATCAACGCGTCCGGTGTATAGCGACGCAAAATGACTTCCTGCACAAATGGTGCCATCAAGGGTGAAAGCTGGAATTCCGGATCAAGCTGCTGTCCCAGACCTTCCAGCGTAATCAGCGCCTTGAATAACAGCGTCAAATCCGCCGGCAACACCAGACCATTGTCACGAATCAGGCTGGCAATATCATTAAGCAACGACGCCACCCGCACATCCTTGAGCTGAAGATGGTCGTAATTTCCCATCAAATCCGCCACATCGTGCGCAAGTTTTACTTCGTCTATCTCAGCTTCACCCGTCCATTCCAGCAATATCTGAATCAGGTCGGACTCATCATTATGCGTCAGCGCATCAAGCAGGTTGACCAACTGCTGACGACGAAACTCGGTCAATCGGCCTACCATGCCAAAGTCAATCATGCCGATGCGGTTACCCGGCAAGTACATGACATTTCCCGGATGCGGATCGGCATGAAAATAACCATGCACCAGAATCATTTTCAGCACGATGCTGGCACCGCGCTGCGCCAACAATTTTGTATCCAGCCCGGATTCCCGTGCCTGCGCCAGATGTGTGCCGACAATACCCAGCAACTCTTCCTGCACATTCATCCCGGGACGGGTATATTCCCAATAAACCTGCGGAATACGCACCGTATCATCGTCAGCAAAATTTTTGGTAAAGCGCACCATATGATGCGCTTCGGTCAGCAAATCCAATTCATGCAGCAAGGAACGACGAAAATAACCTACCATCTGCACCGGTTGAAACCGTTTGGCCTCCGAATATTCATGTTCCGCCAGCCGCGCCACATGCTGCATGATGCGCAAATCGGCTTCTACCTTGCGCTCAAGTCCGGGACGACGAATCTTGACGACCACCTTGGTGCCATCGAGCAACTTTGCCCGGTGTACTTGGGCTATTGATGCGCTGGCGAAAGGCTCACGTTCAAAATCAACGAATACCTGTTCTATCGGCATACCCAGTATCGCCAACACATCTGCTTCAAGCGTATCAAATGGCACAGGAGGGACATGTGATTGCAATTTTTCCAGCTCTTCTATCCATGCGGGCGCAAACACATCCACCCGCGTGGACAGCAATTGGCCCAGCTTGATGAAAGTCGGCCCCAACTCTTCCAGCGCCAGACGAAACCGGACTTGCGGTTCCAACTGATCCCATTCGTTTTCCGTCGTCTTCCAGTGCAAAATCCGCCCGGCACGCTCCAGCACACTGCCCATGCCAAGCACGCGCACAAAATCCCCCCAACCATAACGGATGAGAACGCTGGCGATTTCATGCAAACGCGACAAATCGCGTACCACACTAAAAGTTTCCCACAACATACAGATTAAACGCCGGCTGAAATGCGCCCATTCTACCCGAAACCATGCCTTGCATTACCCACTTTTGACAAATTGCCACAAATCGGGTAACTTTCGCCCATGATCTATCTTCTCCGCCTGATTATTCTGGTTCTGGCGCTTGCCAACCCGCTGCCGGGTTGGCCGGCAGACGCGTTCGCCACCGTGCCGCCCGTCCCGACTGCTTCTGCTGCGCCCGCATCGTCCGTCACAGCGACACCCGCCGCATCGATCAACACAGCGGCACAACGTCCTTCCCGCGTTGAACTCGCCCTGTTCGCCATAGGCCTCATCGGTGCCGTATACAAGCCGGGCGGCGATAACCCCGCCGTTGGCATGGACTGTAGCGGATTCGTCCGTTACGTGTACCACGAAGTTGCCGGATTAAAATTGCCGCACAGTGCGCGTGCACTCAGTAAAATTCGCAATACCATCGCCAAGGCCGACCTGAAACCGGGTGATCTGGTGTTTTTTAAAACGATGAAACATGCATTTTCCCATGTCGGCATCTATCTGGGCGACAACCAGTTTGTGCATGCCTCCAGCAGCAAAACCGGTTTCGTCATGGTTTCCAATCTCGATGAAGCCTATTGGGCAAAACGTTATGAAGGTGCCCGCCGGATATTACCCAGCGCATCCGCGGCATCGCCACCCGTCACTTCCGCAACCGATACAGCTCCAACCGATCCCATTGCTTCGTTTGCTCAGTAATACCAGAAAAATAGCGGTATAATGGCGGTTTGCCATTTTCTGTCCCGACCAACATGTCGCTTGTCGATGAAATTGCCCGCCGCCGCACTTTTGCCATCATTTCTCACCCCGACGCGGGTAAAACCACACTGACGGAAAAATTGCTCTGGTATGGTGGCGCCATTCAGGTAGCCGGTGAAGTACGCGCGCGCAAAGCCAGTCGCCATGCCACGTCCGACTGGATGGAACTGGAAAAGCAACGCGGCATCTCCGTCACCTCTTCGGTGATGCAGTTCCCTTATCGCGAGCACATCGTCAACCTGCTCGACACGCCCGGACACGAAGATTTTTCGGAAGACACTTACCGTACACTGACCGCTGTCGATTCGGCTGTCATGGTCATTGATTCGGTCAACGGGGTCGAAGCGCAAACCATCAAACTGCTGAATGTGTGCCGGATGCGCAACACACCCATCATCACGTTCATCAACAAACTCGACCGGGAAGGGCAATCCCCGATTGATCTGCTCGATGAAATCGAATCCGTACTGGGCATGCAATGTGCGCCCATGACTTGGCCCATCGGCATGGGAAAACGATTTCGTGGCATCTACCATCTGTATGATGATACCGTACTGGTATTCGACCCCCAGGCGGAAAAAGGCACCAGCGCCATCGTGCACGGCCTTGACAACCCGGAACTCGGCAATCTGCTCGGTGACCAGTTATCCGAATTACGCGATGAAATCGAATTGGTCCGCGGCGCTTCGCACATCTTCTCATCGGCCGCTTATCTGGCCGGACAACAGACACCAGTATTGTTTGGCTCCGCTGTCAACAACTTTGGCGTACAGATGATGCTGGACACGCTGATTGATCTCGCGCCTGCACCGCTACCGCGCCCGACAGAAACCCGCACCGTCGCGCCGGATGAACCTGCTTTCTCCGGCTTTGTATTCAAGATACAAGCCAATATGGACCCAAAACACCGTGACCGCATCGCCTTTGTGCGCGTATGTTCCGGCCGCTTTGACCGTGGCATGAAAATCCGCCAGGTTGCCAGCGACAAACAATTTACCGTCAACAATGCCATCACATTTATGGCACAGGATCGTTCAACCACCGACGAAGCCTTTTCCGGCGACATCATCGGCATCCCCAACCATGGTACCATCCGGTTGGGTGATACTTTCACCGACAGTGAAAACCTGAAATTTACCGGCATTCCCTCCTTTGCCCCTGAATTTTTCCGCAAAGCGCGTATCAAAAACCCATTAAAAACCAAGCAACTGCAAAAAGGACTACAGCAACTCTCCGAAGAAGGCGCAACTCAATTATTCCGCCCCTTATTATCCAATGATCTGATTCTGGGTGCCGTCGGCACCCTCCAGTTTGAAGTCGTCGCCCATCGACTGGAATACGAATACGGTGTCGATGCAATTTTTGAATCCTGTGAATTCGTTACCGCCCGCTGGCTACACGGCAGTGATGCCGCCATCAAGCAAATCGCTGACAAATATGGCTTTAACGTCGCTATTGACGGCAGCGGCGCATATGTCTATCTTGCCCCGAACCGTGTCAATCTCGACATGACGCGCGAACGCTTTCCCGATCTCCAGTTTCTGGAAACGCGAGAAATATTCTGATGAATAGAACGTCAGGAACAGTCTTTGCTTCATGCTGTCCAACAGCGCCTCGATCTTGTTGCGGCTACATCATCCCGATATATGACGCGCTTTAACCCATTCAAACAACCAAAAACACGCCCGTTCGAAAACAATTTCACCGAACTGCGTGCGGTATTGCCGCATCCACCGCAATTCGTCGAATTCCGCATCAGCCAGACGCTGTTGTGGGCACTCATCATCTCGCTGCTCCTCCATCTGTTGTTGCTGCTGCGCCTGCACTGGCATACACCGCCCGTTTCTCCGCTCATCAACGCGGGCGGCAGCCAACAACCCTTGACCGTGAACATCAACCCCAACGTACCACTCACGGCAACACGCGCCACGCCTGCCCCAAAAAACGTCGCCACGCAAACCGAGCGTATTCTCAGCGTTCCGGTCATCCACCCAACCCCGCACGCCCTGATTTTGCCACCGCATTCAACACGTCATCCTGTCATACGCCAACCCGTGCCTCGCCCGCCCACCGTACGACCAACTCCCAACCCCCGCCCGAATCCTGCCACTACCGCTACCGATATGTCGAGCTATATCAAGATGCAACGTGCCCGCAACCACGCCAACAACCCTGACGAAGACAACAGCGCAAACGACACATCGGCACCTTCTCCTGCGCCAATGGACTCCCGCATGGCCAACATCACCCGTAACCTGCAAGACGATGGCGGCGGCGGCATCTTCCAGATTACCAGCATGAACAGCGAAAATGCCACATTTATCTTCCGTGGCTGGGATCACGCCACCTGGAGCAACCCCATCAAACAAATGTTTAGCGTACAAGCCACCGATCAAGTCGACATCGAACACGCCATCGTACGTAAAATGATTGCCATCATCCGCCAAAAACATCCTGGTGATTTTGACTGGGAATCACGCCGTCTCGGACGCGTGGTCACACTGTCTGCGGCACCGGAAAACAACGCCGGACTGGAAGAATTTCTGTTAAAAGAATTTTTCTACGACTACAATAATGGCGTGCATTAAATGGCGGGCATCAAACGCACGCACCCCGCGTTCGCCCGACATGCCGGTGTACCGCATGATTTGTTATTTTTGTGCTGCCAGCGTCTGCAATCCGTTGGCTACCTGCTGATGCAGTTCCGGATCATTGCCTGACAATTGCAGCGCATTGTTCAGCGCATCACTTGCTGCCTGTTTGTTGGCGTTGGCCATTTCGGCCATACCCAAGTGATATTGAAAGACAGCCTCTTTCGGTAAAGCGGCGGCAGCGCTGCTCAAATAAGATACTGCATCGACCGGTTTGCCCACTTTATAGCTTGCCCAACCAAAGGTATCCTTGAAATAAGGCACCTGACTGCCCTGCAATGCTTGCGCCAGGGCATAAGCGCGTTGCAGGCTGTCTTTATCCGTCTGGTAACTGTCCATATCACTCACCAGATTATTGATGACGACCAACGACCCCGGCGCCTTGCCCAGCAAGGCCTGATACTGTTTGATAGCTGCAGCATGCTGGCCTTGTGCATCATCAAGTTGCGCCTGCATGAACCCCAGGTCGCCGTCATCCGGCACCACAGTCAACCCTTCTGTCAGCACTTTTTGCGCCTCTGCATATTGCTTGTTCTGCAAATACCAGCCGGACAAGGCGCGATAACCCAAGGGCGAATGTGGTGCGCGACTGATGGCTGTCTGCCAGTCGGCAATCGCCTCGTCCGTTTTTTTCAATCCCATTTCAATTCTGCCTCGCAGCACCCGCGCAACAACATCATCCGGATTTTTTTGCAGCACAGACGCAAGAAAATCCAGCGCAGCCTGTGGATTGTTTTCCATCATCTCTGTGCGAGGAATGTATTCCACCAGTTGTTCATCATTTGGTGCCAGCGCGTAGGCGCGCTGAAACGCCGCCAAACCGCCCGCCAAATCTTTTTGCCCGCTCAAAATGATACCGGTAATTTTATCCGTCACGGCAGCCGCGTCCGGAATCTGTTTCAACACACTGACCGTCTGCATCGCCCCTGACCAGTCTGCCGAACCGATCTGCAATTGCGCCAGGCCAACCAATGCCGGTACAAAATGTGGGGCATGCTCAAGAATACCGCGATAAACCTGGCTCGCGGCATCCGTCTGGCGTCGCTGCATCAGATAACTCGCATACGGCATGCCGAATTCTGGCGCCTTGTGACTGGCGTTGAATGCCTGCGAATAATTCTGATCGGCCAAATCCGGTCTGCCGGAACTCTGTTCCGCCTTGCCCATCAAGAACAAGGCGCGGGGCGAATTGGGTGCGTCATGCAAGATAGTGCGCAAATCAGCAATCGCCTGATCGAATTGTCGCGCATCGATTTCCATGCTGGCTTTCAGCAACAACGCCTGTTCATTGCGCGCATCCACACTCAATACCTGTTGGATATACTGGCTGGCGAGCGTCGGTTTCCCGGCCTGTATTGCCATGGACGCCAGCATGTCCCTGGCCTTCAACACGTCATCCGGTTTTTGTGCATGCGCAATCACGTCATTCAACACCGTCGTTGCCGACGTATCATTGTGTTGCGAACGATACAAACCGACCAGGGCAAATTTCAGCTCATCGCTATCCGGACTTTGTTTCAGATCATCCTGCAACGACTGTTGAGCAGCTGACGCACCACGATATTGATTCAAGAAACGCGCCAATTCAATCTGGGCAGCCGCATTCGCGGGCACGGCCATCGCGCTGGCGCGCAATATCGCTTCGGCCTTGTCCAGCATGCCATGTCGTACATAAAACTGCGCCAGCAATGTTTTCAATCCATCGTCCGTCGGATGCGCCGCAATCGCGACCTGGTAAACCGCTGCGGCCTGATCCAGATTGCCTTGTTTCTCCAACAGGGCAATTTTCATAAACAGCAACGGCATATTGCCGCCATCGATCGCCAAGCCTTTATTGACATCTTCCAGCGCGCCCGCAATATCATCATTGGATAACGCAACCGCAGCCAGTACGGCAAACGCATCGATGGTGGCCGGGTTTTTAGCCAAGGCCTGCTGCGCAAAATCTGTTGCGGATTTGATATCGCCTTTTTTCAGGAGCACCGCTGCCCGGAATGCCAGTACGGCAGGATTACTGCCATCCTGCTGGATCAATCTGTCACTGACCGACATGGCGTCACTGACGTGCCCTGCTGCCAACAGCAATGTGCCCAATTGAAGTTGTGGTTTGGTTTCTTTTGGGTCTGCTGCAACCAACTGACTCAGGTAAGCATACATTTGCTGCCATTGCCCGCGTTTTTCAGCAATAGACACCAAACCCTTCAAGGCAGGTACGGATTTTGGATTGATTTGCAGCGCATTCCGGTATTCGATACCTGCCTTGACATCATCACCTTTGGCCAGCAAGGCATCCGCATGCTGAATATATCGGCTTTCCTTTTCCTGCGGCGATGCACACGCCACCAACCCCAATATCAGCACTATGCCAGCAAGGTGCCGAACGTACCCCCACCCTTTGTTTTTTTTCATGACCCACCCTGCCAAAGAATTTTACGTTGTTAAGACCATATCATTAAAAACCACCGCGACGCGATGTTAACACGAAAGCCATGCCAACATTAATACGTGAAATTACCCGTCAGGGGAAGCACTGATTCAGTCCTCCATGAACCGCGTTACGGGTCAAATCGCCAGACCACCGTCGCGGCCATGTGAGAATGAATCCGTGTTTCCCTACCATCTTCAAACAGTCATCATCTTGCTGCGCCAGCGAAAAATGCGAATTTTTATCAAATCAAGCACGAACAGATAAACCACAACCGTCAAAAACAAAACCAGAATCAGTTTCACCGGCACCGTCGCCATCAAGATACCTCGTGTGGCGAGCATTGCCACTACCAGCACATCGGCCAGCGCACTCAGCAACATCCAGCGACTGGGGCGCGAATGCCAGAAATGGCCGCGTTCGCGCACCAAGAACACGTTGCCCAGCCCGGTAAACACCAACATCAGAAAAATAAGTGTCTGCAATTGTGGCAAAGGCAAATGCAATGCATCGCGACCGAAGAAAAACACGCTGAATGACAGCAGCAACGTAAAACCGGCCAAAGGTGCAGCTGTCAGCATTAAATCCGGGATACGCCATCGCTCCGGTCTGCGCGCATAATCCACATGATCCGTCGCGATTGACATGGTAACAAAATCATTGGTAAACAATAGCATGACAATCAACATGGGCGTAATCACCAACACTCCGGTCAGCATCACGCCCACACTCATGAACACGGCTATTTCCAGCGTCTTGATAATCTTGTTCAAAGTATAAGTCAGCATACGCTGATAAATACGCCGACTCGTCTTGACCGCTTCCAGCACGTCCGTCAATCCGGGACGGGTCAGCACCAGACTCGCCGCCGCTTTGGCAACATCCGTGGCATTCGATACGGCAATTCCGACCTCGGCCTGTTTCAATGCGGGCGCATCATTCACGCCATCACCAGTCATGCCGGTCACTCGCCCTTGTTGCTGCAATGCCTGCACCAATGCGAACTTGTCTTCAGGAAATACTTGCGCAAACACGTCGCAGTTTGCCAATGCCTGCACCGTATCCGCATGAATACGACTTGCCGGACATGCCCGATCACCAATCCCCACCTGTTGCGCAATGTGGCGCGCCGTAGATTCTCCATCGCCTGTCACCATAATGACCCGCACACCCAATTCACGCAAACTGGCAATGAGTTGTGCCGAATCGGTTCGTGCAGGATCTTGCAAAGCCAGCAAACCGGAAAATTGCAACTTGCCTGCTACCCCTTGCGCCACGCCCAGCACACGATACCCTTGTCCGGCAAGCGCTTCTACTTTATCCGCAACCCCTGTCTGTCCGGATAAACTCGCGATTTCTGCCGCTGCGCCCTTCACCGCAAGACATTGTGCGCCATCGCAGGCATACAACAGTTCAGAACGGCGGGTTTGGGGATCAAACGGAGTAAAACGAATGCGCTGAGGAGACAAGGACAACACGCCACGCTCCTGCGCAGCGACAAGAATCGCCAGATCGATCGGATCCTGCGTTGCAGCATCGCTGGCCCAGGCAGCATAACGCAACAAATCGTCTTCGGCCACACCGTTCCAAGGCTGCCATTCTGCCAGCGTCAGCCGGTTTTCCGTAATGGTGCCGGTTTTGTCGCTGGCCAGCACATCCATTGCCGCAGCTTCTTCAATCGCCGATAAACGTGTCACCAAGACACCGTGCTGCGCCAGTTCCAGCGACCCCAATGCCGTTGCCAAAGTAAACGTCGCCGGCAGTGCGACCGGAACAGACGCCACCAGCAAAATCAACGCAAAAGGCAATACATCGGTCAAAGGCATTCCCATCAGCACTGCATAAACCAGCAATGACACCACCAGCACCACATCAAACGCCACCAGATATTTGACGATACCGAAAATGATACTCTGCAAGTGACTCACCGTTTTGGCGCTGCGCACAAGCTCTGCTGTCTTGCCGAATCGGGTATGCGTACCAGTTGCTGTCACTTCGCCGCTGGCTTCGCCACGCGTCGCTATCGATCCGGAAAATACATCCGCACCGAACTTGGCCTCTATGGGTAACGATTCACCAGTCAGACTGGATTGATCCAGCTGCAATTCTCCCTCAGCCAGCCGCAAATCGGCTGGTATCAAATCGCCCATGCGAACGTGAACAAAATCACCCGGCACCAGTTCGCGCGCCGGTTTCATTTGCCATTGTCCGTCACGCAACACGCGCGCTTGTACGTCCAGACGTGTGCGCAACAAGGCCAACGCCCGATTGGCGCGGCCTTCCTGAACGAAACCCAACAGCGCATTCACTACCAACAACACCGCAATGACGATGGCTTCGCCCTGCTTGCCCAACGCAAGCTGCAACACGATGACAGCTTCGAGCATCCACGGCACGGGTGCCCAGAATTTGGTCAGAAAATCACGCCACGGATGAGCTTTTTCCGCAGCAACCTCGTTGGCGCCGGCGGCCAGCAAACGATTGGCAGCTTCCGCCGAAGTCAATCCCGCATGACTGGGTATCGTCTGCGTGTTCATGGCAAAGCATCCGGCGTAATCAACACATCGACGCCCTGCGCAGGACACACCAGTGCGGCAGGAATGGCCTTCCCTGCCTTCCAGTCCGCCACCGCAACCCGTTTACCACGACCATTTACCAGAAACAGTATTTCTCGCGCATGGCTCAAACGACGGACGCTCAAACTGACCCGTTCAGGTGGCGGTTTGGGTGCGGCAAAAACCGGCACCGCATCCTGCGCCGAATCCTGTTCCACCTGTCCCGGAAACAAACTGGCCGTATGACCATCTTCGCCCAACCCCAAGAGCACCAGATCAAATTCTGCCACCCCGGCCAATTGCTGCGCATACTGCTGCGCAGCAATCTTGGCACCCGATTCGGCAGGAATGACATGAATCTGCGCACGTGGAATGGGCGAAGCATCCAGCCATACTTCACCCGCCATACGACTATTACGTTCGACATGGTTACCCGGCAGACAGCGTTCGTCACCAAACCATATCTGCCAGCGCGACCAATCCGTCTCCAACGTCGCCAATCGCATATACAATTCACGTGGCGTATTACCGCCAGAGAGCACGATATGAAACACACCCCTGGCCGCCAAAGCTTCGCTGGCACGCGCAGCCACACGCAACAAAGCATCTTCCGACAACTGCAGGCTCTTGTGCCAACGGGTCACGCACGGCATATCCATTTTTTCACCAATGCCAATAATGGGGGAACATATCACGCACGGTTCTGTCCATCCACGCCCCACCGGGCAGATGCAACAACCAATCCGGGAACAGAACCAGTTCCAGCGCAATCAACGCCAAAAACAGCAACAACGCATTAACAAACAGATTTTCCGGCCGCAATACGCCCCAGTAACGCATAGTCAGGAACATGATGTCCTTGCGATGTTCAGTCATGCTGCGCCAGCGCAATATCATGCGCACCAGCAGGTACACAATATAGCCGCCTGTCAATGACGCCATCATAATGCGAAAAATACCGAACAAATCCAATTCGCCGCGCGCCACGTGCTGATAAAACCAAGAGACTACGCCAACCAGAATCGAAGCGGTAACAGCAATCAACACATTCCACCACAGGCGATGACGTTCACGTGCCAAATCCTGCTGGCGACGGATAAAAAACTGGTCGATTTCCTGCTTGAAATACTCGACCTTTTCTTGCACCAACTCGGAAACTTCTTCCCGAACCACTACCATACGCGCGTCAAGCGCTGTTGAAAAACGCTCTGCGGCGTAATCCACCAACTCACGCACATCATCCTTGGTAAACTGGCGCTGATTGTGCAACTCGGCGGAAATCTTGTCCAGCTTGACATCCATTTCCTGACTGGCTGTCTGTACAACCTCGCGCAACTCGGCGCCAACCTGCTCTGCACCCGTTTTGACTACCTCGCCCAACCGATCTCCGGCCAGCGCAATCGACTCACGTGACGCTTCTGTCAACTGCTCGCGTGCATAATTCATTTCTTTCTCGAACCAGGCCATGTCTACTCCCCATCCCCCGCCGGAATGTCCGTCAAAACATCACCCAAAAATCGGTAATCCAGCCATCCCAGGCACACACAACGTCACCATCCAGCGCAAAACCACACGTCTGCCTCGTCTCAAGGTTAAACCACACAGCCAAATCGCACACCACGTCAGATGATGCCACAAAATCCGCGCAACTCCGTTTCACCGGGTTGCCATACCGACGGCATGCATGACCGGACAAGTTTCAAGATTGCCGTTTGACAAAACGGCCTTCCTCTCCTGTCAGCAAACGACGAACATTGGCACGATGACGCCAGAGAATCAGTGCTGCCAGCAAAACCAGCGCAAACACGGCGCGAGGTTGCCGTAACCAGAACCAGGCCAGGATTGGAGAGGCCAACGCCGCCGTCAGCGCGGATAACGAAGATACCCGCGTCACCACAAAAACCAATAACCAGACCCCGGCACATGACAGACCCAACCAAGGTGAAATCGCCAGTAACACACCCAACGCAGTTGCCACGCCTTTGCCACCCTTGAAACCAAAGAATACGGGATAGATATGCCCCAACAGCACTGCCACGGCGGCTGCCTCCACGCTCCACGGTGCAGACAAACCCTGCTCCACCATCACACGCACCAATACGACTGCCAGCCAGCCTTTGACCAGATCACCCAGCAATGTGAGCGCAGCCGCACTTTTGCGCCCGGTACGCAACATATTGGTCGCTCCCGGATTACCTGAGCCATGCGTACGCGGATCCGGCAATCCAAACAGACGGCTCACCAATATGGCAAACGACACAGACCCCAACAGATACGCCAGTATAATCGCCAGCATTACCATTTCTCATTCACTGCGAAGCTGGCATTGTAACGAAAACCCTGCGCCTATGGTATGTTTTCCCGTCACTTGACTACCCGGTAAAAAAACCGTACACTGCAACCGGATCGACCTCATGACATAAGGAGCCACTGATTAATTCCTTCATAAGCCACGCTGCGGGTCAAATCAGGAAGAGCGCAACGCGTACGGCGCAGGTCATGGTCAGGATTACGATGCCGGACCGCCGTCGCGACCGTGTGGGAATGAATCAGCGCTTCCCTGACCAGGACCGGAGAACAATTACCCGATGAGCGCCATCGGTTTTCTTGCTGTGGGCATCGGTGCGGCGATTGGTGCATGGCTGCGCTGGTGGCTGGGCATCATATTCAACCCTATGTTTCCGACGCTGCCGCCAGGCACGCTCGCCGCGAATCTGCTGGGCGGTTATCTCGTCGGCGTTGCTGTGGCTTTTTTCTCCCAACACGCTGGCATCCATCCGGCAGCAAGATTATTCATCATTACCGGATTCATGGGGGGGCTGACCACCTTTTCCACCTTTTCCGCCGAATCGGTCACCCTTATTTCCCGAACAGAGTATCTATGGGCGCTGATACACGTCCTGGCTCACCTCGGCGGCTCGCTCCTCATGACAGTGCTCGGCATCACGAGCTTTAACCTACTCAAAACAAAGGGGTGGCTATAACAGCAAGCTGCGTCCAGAACAGGAAATATGTCATGTCAAACACGACTGCGCCAAACACAACCCCACAAACCATCTGCCTGACGTTCTACATCCATGAAAACCGTCAACACCACCACACGCTGCTATACGAATGGCTGCTCGAACAGGCGAAAAAAAACGGCATTCAGGGCGGTTCTGCATTCCGGGCCATCGCTGGTTTCGGCCGACACGGCCAGTTACAGGAAGATCATTTTTTTGAACTCGGCGGCAACCTGACCATTCAGGTGATGTTTTTTGTTCAGGAAGTCGAAGCAGCACTGTTGCTCGATCTCGTCGAGCGCGAGAATATTGTCCTGTTCTATACTCGTACGCCGGTCGATTCCGGATATACCAGCCTCGGCCATTGAACCAAATCAGGCCATTCCTCTCCAACGCAGGCGCTGTAACCATTCAACGCTTGCCGACAATCTCTCTGGAAAGGATAGCAATGTCTCTCATCAAAAATACCCTGTATGGCTTGACGCTCTCGCTCGGCCTTGTCACCGCCGCGTTTGCAGACACACAACCCGCCACCGCGCCTTCCCATGCGGAATGGAAAGATCACTTCGATCCGGTTCGCATGGCGCAGCACCATCTGGAAAAACTCAAAAGCCGCCTCGGACTCACCGACAACCAGCACGATGCCTGGAAAGGCTTTGCTGACAGTGTCATGGCGCAAGCCAAAGACATGGCTGATGTTCATCGTCAGATGATGCAAAATCATGAACAACTCACCGCGCCGGAACGCATGCACCAGATGGCTGACGCCATGGCTATCCGTGCCAACGGCATGAAAACAGTGGCAGAATCTGCCAAAACCCTGTATGGTCAGTTATCACCACAACAGCAAGCCGTCTTCAACGAAATGGCCGGCGCGCACCACCGGCGCATGATGCATAACATGCCGCACCAAAACATGAATATGCCAGCAGGTGCTCCTGCCCCTGCCCCTGCCCCTGCTCCTGCCCCCTGAAAACGAATCAGGTAAACCCGCAAAATACGTCACGCATGAGGCTGATAAGCCTCAGCGTGCGCGTGTCGCTCACGCGATAAAATACCCGATTCGCATCCTTGCGTGTCCGCAACACCCCTTTATCGCGTAAAATGGCCAAGTGCTGGGAAATATTGCTTTGCGATGTACCAACCCGATCCACGATATCCTGCACATTAACTTCTTGATCGCCCAATATACACAAGATTTTCAATCGCAGCGGGTGAGCCATGGCCTTCATCGCACGCGATGCCTGTTCGATATGCTCATCCTTGTCAATCAGATTTACCTGCTCAAGATTCAACACCAATCGAGACATCGTACCCCCATCCATGACGCCAATTTATGACAATCAGATTATAACAGGTTGTTGATAAACTAATGTAGTTGTTAATGTAGTTGCCAATGTATCAGGCCAAGACAAGTCCGACGTAAATGTATAATGCAACGGTCACAGAAATAGCTTAAAATCACGCCATCTCATTGTTACCTAGGAGCCTGTCGGACTTGATTTGCCGTGCCCGTTGCAACCAGAAAACGATGGATGCAAGGCGTAAAACGCAGCGAATGGTCATTCCATTGGCAAGTTTTACAACGCCGCAGACGCGATTTCCGGTTGCAACCCAAAGGGCAGGACGGCTGCGCGGCACATTGCATCGTTGCGAACCGCTTGTTGTGGGCAACACAACGTCGCATTCCGCGCCTTGCACTGCACCACGCAGCCATCCTGCGGGTACGACGAATCAAGTCCGACAGGCTCCTAGCCTTGGCTCAAAAAGTCACCGCACACGAAGGAAAGCAGATTGACCCCAGTATTACTTATCA
>JAJYHV010000041.1 GCA_021790515.1 Pseudomonadota bacterium | reverse complement strand
TGGTGGAGACGAGGAGGATCGAACTCCCGACCTCGGCATTGCGAACGCCGCGCTCTCCCAACTGAGCTACATCCCCAATGGGGTCGATTCTAGCGTAACCGTTCGCATTTGCGAAGCCGTTTGGCGGGTCTTCTTGTAAAGAAACCAGAGATTTGTTTCGTCAAGGGCGACGTTGCGGGAATCAAGTAATGGTTCTTCAAGCTTTCGGTTTGTCGGGTGCGGCAATTCGTCGCATTTACCCCGTTGCTTTCTTTTTCGATAATGGGAAGGTGTGATGTCGTGGAACATGATGAATACAGGTGTATTGAGGGAGGGGAAAATGGTGTCGATGCGTTTTTTCAGGCAATGTGCTGCTGTTGCGTTGGTTGGTGCTGTCTGGCTACCGGGGCAGGCGCTGGCATGTGCGTGCGGTTGTGGTATTTTTGATATCGGTTTGCCGGGTTTGCCTGTGACGGGGATGAATAATCAGTTATCCCTTCAGTACAGTTACATGAATCAGAATATAGATCATGATGTTACCAATAATGTCTCCAATGCTCTCAACCCGGATAAACAGATACAAACCGATTTTTATACTTTGTATGGCCAGCACATGTTTAATCAGGATTGGGGAATCATGGCGATGATTCCTTTCTGGCATCGATCTTTTACCACTGATGCGAATGGGACGCCGGGGGTAACTGACGCTGCTCAAGGCGTCAGTCCGGATTTGCAGAGCCAAACCGTGAATGCGTTGTCTGATATCCGGATTGAAGGTATGTACACGGGGTTTTCCGAGGACAAGTCAACCGGGCTGACATTTGGTTTGAAGTTGCCCACGGGTCCTTATAACGAAACCGTGATGGACAGAGATACTGCGCCAGGTACAGGCACGACCGATTTGTTGTTGGGCGGATATCACGAAGGCAATATCAATGCGAATTTTTCCTGGTTCACGCAAGGTACATGGCGCCATGCGCTGGACAGTATGGCGGGATACCGGCCGGGTGACAGTGTGAATGCAACGGCAGGGTTGACGTATAACGGCATTGCCGATACGACAAAAATCATCCCGATGTTGCAATTCAATGCGCAGTATCGTGCGCATGATGAAGGTGGCGGAGATGCCGTTTATTTCAACCAGAATAGCGGTTACAAGACGCTGTACCTTGCCCCCGGCCTGCTCGCCAATCTCGATCGTCATTGGCAGGTGAACGCGTCCGTTTATGTTCCCTTGTATCGTGTATCCAATGGTTATCAGCTTGTCGCAGCGGAATTGTTTGGCGCGGGGATAACCTATTTGTTTTGATTTTTTATCTTGCCGGGGTTTTTCTGGATATGTATTGTCAGGGGCGTCTCGTTTATAATGGACGGGATCACGCAGCGGCGAACTGGAAACAGGATGATCTGCAAAAATACGCCGCGCCTTGGTTGTGAGCGAGGACTGGAACGCTGATTTATCCTGTCAAGTCGTCGCTGCTGCCATGACGGAGGCGAGACTGTGAACCATGATAAAGTAATGGATGAAATTCTTTCCAAAATATATTGAAAATATTTGGTATTTTTTGCAATGCTGTTGCATAATTCAACACATCATGTCTATACCTGTTTTACAGGTCACGCCATCCACTACGGAAATTTTCGATGTTTGACCATTGGTTGAAATTTTCTCGCCATCGTTCGGCAACGACCAGTCGTCTGGTGGCCGATGTTGCTGACCCAAGACCACATAGCGCTATTGGCGCCGGGGCTTCTTTTTTGGTGCGGCAACCCGTGGTGGACGCTGCCGGCCATCTTGTCGGCCATGATGTGGCTTTTCGGGCAGACCCTTCTCTCCCCGGTCAGGATGCGGTGCTGAATGTGCTGGCCCCGGAGTTTTGCGCCATCATTCGACGCTTGGCCGACAGTTTGCCCGTGCAACAGATATTGTTCTTACGTATGGATGCTTCGTTGTTGACCGGATGGCTCGACTGTTTTTCCGGCGCGCAGGTGGTGCCCGCGATTGATATGGCGGAAGTCGATGATTTTGCGCCATTCGTCGATATGGTTGAAATGCTGGCAAAACAAGGGGTGAACGTTGCGCTGGACAACCTGCCGGACATTCCCGCTGCACAGGTTCTGCTGCCGCTGGCGAAATTTTTGCGGTTTGAAACACGGCGGTACGACATGGTTGAACTGGAGCGCCAGATGGCCATGCTGATCAAATGGCCAGCCATGTGCATTGCCTTGCAAGTGGAATCGGAAGATGAATATGAAGCCTGCCGCGTGTTGGGGTTTCAGGCATTTCAAGGCTATTTTTTTACCCAGGTACGGCCAGAGATGCCGCGACGGATTGATCATGACCGTTTGCATGTCATCCGGCTACTGAATCTGGTGGCGCAGCACGCCGAAATGACTGAACTGGATACGGTCATCCGGCGCGATGCCGTCTTGGCGTATCGCTTGCTAAGTTACATCAACTCGCCGTTGAGCGGGTTGGATCATCCGTTGGAGTCGATTACGCAGGCATTGTATTTTCTTGGTTATAACCCGCTGTACCGCTGGTTGACAGTTTTACTGTTCACCAGCGGCAATCTGGCACCTAACGACCGCTTGCTGTTGTACCAGGCATTGTTGCGTGGACGGTTGTGTGAATTGTTGGCTCAGCAGCACAAACCGCCCATGAATGGTGACAGTTTGTTTGTTGTCGGCATGTTTTCTTTGCTGGATGCGTTATTCAATGTTCCCATGGCACAAGTGCTCGAATTTGTGACGCTCGCTCCACCCATGCAGCGAGCTTTATGTGGCGAACCTGACGTGTATACGGATATTTTGCACCTCGCGCAGAGATTGGAAGATATTGCGCCAACGGTTGAGGCGGATGTGTTGACTGAGCTCGCTGCAAGGTTCAATATGACACCTGCCCTGCTCAATCGCTTGCAGGTGGAGGCGCTGTCCTGGGTACGAGAAGCAGATATATTGCACAATGATGGCAGATAATGGATGATGTTGGCATCGTTTGTTGCCTGTGTCGGGTTCTGTTGTTTTCTTTGGGGAGCTCTCCTTGATTTTTGGGCGTTGGTGGAAATCAACGGGTAAAGTAACCGATGCGCCTGCCGGAACGGACAAGCCGTCGGATGGGTTGGTGACGCCCGCTGCGCCAGACTCGGTTAACGTTGAAGCGCCGCCCTCGCCTGTCCGTCAGGAAGAAATGGAGTGGGCCTTGCCGCAACCGCTGCCAGGTGTTCCTGCTTCCATGCAAAAGTTTCTGTTGCGCGAGCCGGTTCTGGACCGGCAGCATGCGGTGCTGGGATATGATTTTGCGTTTCGGCATGTTGATAACGAAGCTCTATCGGTGGCTGATCGGCAACTGGCCGACGAAACGCTGATTTCGGCGCTGGTGCAGATTGATCTGCATTCGTTCAGCGGGCATCGCACCACATTTATCGGCCTTTCGGCAACTTCGCTGGCGGGAACGTGGGTGGACATGCTTCCCTGTGAATCCGTCGTGCTGGTGATCGATGTCAAGGGAGCGGAGCTGGACGCGGAATTTGCCGATCGGTGTCGCCATCGTGTCGAGCAAGGCTATGCCTTGGCATTCGACGATCTGCCGGACGAAGCCGGCGCGCAAGAATTGCAGGATTTGGCGCGCTATTTGCGTTTTAACTTGCATGGCTGGGATGCGCAGGTGTTGAGTCAACGGCTTGCTTCGTTACACCATTTGAAGAACTGCCCGATTATTGCCCGCGACGTGGGTTGCGAGGATGATTATCAGGCAGCCTTGAAAATGGGTTTTGACGCTTTTCAGGGTTATTATTTTGCGCAAAAGTCTCCCGGATTACCTGATCATATCGATGCCAATCGCTTGCGGGTGATGGAGTTGCTCAATTTGACGGCACAGCACGCCGAATTTGCCGTGCTGGATGACGCCATCAAACATGACGTTCTGCTGCCATACAAGTTGTTGACCTTTATCAATTGTCCGCTTAATGGCCTTGGCCGTAAAATAGAGTCGATTGCGCAAGCGCTGATGTATCTGGGCTATGAGCCGCTGTATCGCTGGTTGACTCTGCTGCTATTCAATGATGACGCATCTTCTCCGCGCGACCGCGCTCTGTTGCAACACGCGCTGGTACGGGCACGACTGACCGAAACGCTGGGGAAACAACTGCTTTCCGCACAAGCGGCCGACCAGTTGTTTATTGTTGGCATTTTTTCCCTGTTGGATGTGTTGCTGAATACCACCATGGCGCAAGCCATTGAACGCTTGAATCTGACTGAAGATGTCACGCGCGCACTCTTGCAGCGACATGGACCGTATGCCCCTTTTCTGCGGCTCGCCATCGCTTTTGAACAGGCGGATCAGCGGCAGATTGAACAACTGTCCGGCTCGCTTGGACTGGATGCCCGACAACTCAACCAATGGCACATGGACGCTATCAATTGGGCATCTGCCATTGATGCGTAGCGAGCATGTCGTCGCGCGCAGGCAGTCTATCCCTTCATTTTACCGGTACCTTGCCGGCCTTGGCTGGTTTTATTTTTTTCCTTGCGGGGTTATAACCTTATAACCTCGGCTTTCAGGCCGGCAGGAGCGCCGAACTCTTCCCTAACTAAATATCGACCGGCCTGAAGGCCGGTGATCTCGCTTTTAACCTCTTGTTGTCTTGTGTTTTTGCCTTCGGTCCGGAATGGGCACTGTACCCCGTCATAGATATGACGGGGTTTTATTTTGGTTGGTACGAAATTTATTTGATAATCCCTGAATAAAAATAAAATAGATAAGTATTTACTTATACAAATAATAAAAATTACTGAATATTGCTTATGGAATTGTAAGCGTATAGTGCCGAGGTGGCATAAATAGCAAGCGCTGCGCGCCGCACCTTTAACGAATTGGAGAATATTACATGGATCAATCTGCACGTTATTCTGATCTTGGTCTGAAAGAAGACGAATTGATCAAGGGCGGAAAACACCTTCTGGTTGCTTATAAAATGAAACCGAAGCCCGGTCATGGCTATCTTGAGGCCGCTGCACATTTTGCCGCAGAATCTTCTACCGGCACCAATGTGGAAGTTTCGACCACCGATGATTTTACGCGTGGTGTTGATGCGTTGGTGTATTACATCGATGAAGCCAGCGAAGACATGCGCATCGCTTATCCGCTGGAACTGTTCGATCGCAATGTCACCGATGGTCGTATGATGATTGTGTCCTTCCTGACTTTGGCTATCGGCAACAATCAGGGTATGGGCGATATCGAACACGCCAAAATGGTTGATTTTTATGTACCGGAGCGCGCTATCCAGTTGTTTGATGGGCCATCGCGTGACATTAGCGATATGTGGCGTATTCTTGGGCGTCCTGTCAAGGATGGTGGCTACATCGCTGGCACCATCATCAAGCCTAAACTTGGCCTGCGTCCCGAGCCGTTTGCCAAGGCCGCCTACCAGTTCTGGCTGGGTGGGGATTTCATCAAGAACGATGAACCCCAAGGCAATCAGGTATTCTGCCCGATGAAAAAAGTTATTCCGTTGGTCGCTGATGCGTTGAAACGTGCGCAAGATGAAACCGGTCAGGCCAAACTGTTTTCTGCCAATATCACGGCTGATGATCACCATGAGATGTGCGCTCGTGCCGATTACATCCTGGAAGTGTTTGGGCCGGACGCCGACAAGGTGGCGTTTCTGGTCGATGGTTATGTCGGCGGCCCTGGTATGATTACCACCGCTCGTCGCCAGTATCCGAGCCAATATCTGCATTATCACCGTGCCGGCCACGGTGCGGTGACATCGCCTTCCGCCAAGCGGGGTTATACCGCGTTTGTGTTGGCCAAGATGTCGCGTCTGCAAGGTGCTTCCGGTATTCACGTTGGTACCATGGGATACGGCAAGATGGAAGGTGACGCCGATGATAAAAATATCGCTTACATGATTGAACGTGATGAATGCCAAGGCCCGGTCTACTTTCAGAAATGGTATGGTATGAAACCGACCACTCCGATTATTTCTGGCGGGATGAACGCGCTGCGTCTGCCCGGATTCTTTGAAAATCTGGGACATGGCAACGTCATCAATACGGCAGGTGGTGGGGCGTACGGCCATATCGACAGCCCGGCTGCCGGTGCTGTTTCGTTGCGTCAATCATATGAATGCTGGAAAGCGGGTGCGGATCCGATCGAGTTTGCCAAAGCGCATAAAGAATTTGCCCGTGCCTTTGAATCCTTCCCCAAGGATGCTGACAAGTTGTATCCAGGTTGGCGCGAAAAATTGGGCGTGCACAAGTAATTTACGTCCGGGTAATTTACGTCCGGGATCGAATTCGGCAGAGAGTCAGTCCGGATTCGGGAGCGTCGTCACGCTGCTGTCCGCTCTGGTAGCAGCGTGACGACGTTCCGTTATATTATGACGCATGTTATGACGTTTTATGACGTTCCGTTATTTGCTATCTTGATACCTGTGCGGAGAACGCATTTTGTCTGACACTTTTGATATCGACGCCTTTCGGGTAACGCGAGAACCATATTACCACCCGCAACATAACGAAATTATACTGTTTGAAGCCGCTTGGCGGTTGCGTTTGCCGGTGATGGTCAAAGGTCCGACAGGTTGTGGAAAATCGCGTTTCATTGAGTACATGGCGTGGCGGTTGCAAAAACCGCTGATTACCGTCGCTTGCAATGAAGACATGACCGCTGCCGATCTGGTCGGGCGTTATCTTCTGGATGTCAATGGCACCCGCTGGGCGGATGGTCCGCTGACCCTCGCTGCGCGATATGGCGCTATTTGTTATCTCGACGAAATCGTGGAAGCGCGGCAGGATACCACTGTGGTCATCCACCCGCTCACCGACTATCGACGTACCTTGCCATTGGATAAAAAAGGCGAACTGGTGATGGCGCATCCGGATTTTCAGCTCGTCATTTCGTATAATCCCGGCTATCAAAGCTTGATGAAGGATTTGAAGCAATCCACCAAACAGCGGTTTACCGGGTTATCGTTTGATTACCCGCTGCCCGCTGCCGAAGCGACTATTTTACAGCAGGAAAGCCATGTCGATGAACAGGTCGCCGCCCGGTTGGTGCAGATTGCCCAGACTGCTCGCGCCTTGAAAGGGCATGGGTTGGATGAAGGCATTTCGACCCGGCTTCTGGTATATGCCGGACAGTTGATGACGCAGGGCATTGCTGCTCGCGAAGCCTGCCGCATGGCGCTGGTGCAACCCATCAGCGATGACGCTGATATTTGTGATACCCTTAACCATGCCATCGACGCCGTGTTTGACGCGTGACGTCAAAATTGAGTC
The DNA here is from genome assembly GCA_021790515.1 of Pseudomonadota bacterium. Classification (GTDB taxonomy): domain Bacteria; phylum Pseudomonadota; class Gammaproteobacteria; order Burkholderiales; family Sulfuriferulaceae; genus Sulfuriferula. Next base: position 7,374 of record JAJYHV010000041.1, on the reverse strand, counting down.
AGGATTGATGTCAGTATGAATACATCGCAGTCCGTGGAAATGCTGTCCTGCGGATTTCAAAGCGTTCAGCGCATTTTCCCGGATTGTCATGCTTATGCCGCCCGCATTTTGTCGGTGAAAGCGCTGGCGGTTTATGTCGCGGGCGCAGAACAGATTTGTCGCATGGGTCGCGGTGAAGCGCCTGTCTTGGCTTTTCTGGAAGAAATGCCCGGCGTGGCCACGTTGCTGGGGGATGCGGCAATCGATACTGTACTGACTTTTGTGCAACGGTTGACCCGCACCCCGAATGGTCGGGCGTTGGCACCGTTGCTGCAGGGTATGGGGTCAGTGGCGCGCGCCTATGAAAGTCTGGAGTTGTTGCGCGAATATTTGCATCTGCTCTGGCATACCATGCAGCGCACCAGCCCAAAAGTGCATGGACTGGACAAAATGTACCCGAGTGAATGCCTGGTTGAATTGCTTGTCAGCATTCCACAAGTTGTGCCGTTATTGTCTTTTTCCGGGTTGTCTCGTTGGGTTGAATATGGCGTACGCGCCCATTTTGCCGATCCGGATCGGCAACGCGACTATTTTTTACTGGCCACGCCTGACAGCCGCGCAGTGTTGCAACGTGAACGGCACGGCACGCTATTTGTCGATGCAGAACGCAGGCTAGACCTGTATCTGGCCGGATTGTGGCAAAGTGAGATGCGGTTTGTTCCTTACTCACTGGCGTATGATACTTTGCGCAAACCGGTTCCTTATTTTGACGCGCAGGGTTTACATTTGCCGGAAGTGTATGACGATAGGGTTGGTGTACGCGGTATTGACCGCTATCGCGCGCTATTGGCACACGTGAGCGCTCACAAACTCTGGACGCAGCGTATTGTCGCTGATAATTTGAGTCCGTTTCAACGCATGGCGGCCGAGACGTTCGAAGATGCGCGGGTAGAATATCTGGCCAGACAGCGTTATCCAGGTTTGCGCGACGCTTGGCAACGTCTGCATCCGCACCCTGACCCGCAAGCCTGTCCACCTGGGCATGCTTGTATACGACATCGGTTGACCCTGCTGTCGTACGCCTTGTCATATCCCGATCATGGTTATCAGGACACGGTTTTGTTGGACTTTGTGTCCCGTTTCCATGCTTGTCTGGCGCAGAAAGAAAGCACAACCGCCGAGATGGCCGAACTGGGCGTGGCCTGGGTTGCCAAGACCCGGGTGGCAGACGATTTCAGCCCCAAAGTCTGGTTTGACGATACGGTGATTGACTATCGTGATGACAACCGGCTGATGTGGCAATTTATCGAGGAAGGTGACGAAGAAGAGCAAGACGAGAAACCGAAGCCAACGCCACACGCCGATGAAACCGGTCAGCGCTTGCCGCCTCGTTTGTATGCTGAATGGGATTACGTCAGTGAGCAATATCGGCCAGACTGGGTCAGTGTTTATGAACACCTGCATCCCGCTGCGGATGCCGGGAAGATTGACCATGTCCTCGATAAACACCGTTTGCTGTCCCGACAGTTGAAACGCCTGATTGATCAGCTCAAACCACAAAATAAAGTACGCCAGCGTTATCAGGAAGAAGGAACTGATCTTGACCTCGATGTGGCCATACGCGCATTGACGGACTATCGTAGTGGCGTGATACCTGACCCTCGCGTCAATTTCGGCCATCGCCATGATGGGCGCAACATTGCTGTATCGCTGTTGCTGGATTTGTCGGCATCGCTCAATGATGTGCCGACCGGAAGCGCGCAAAGCAAACTGATGCTGAGTCAGGAAGCCATCAGCTTGCTGGGTTGGGCAATTGCCGCGCTGGGGGATAAATATGCCATCAGCGGGTTTCATTCCAACACCCGGCACGATGTTCGTTTCTGGCATATCAAAGGCTATAGTGAGACATGGGGAGACACAGTCAAAGCGCGGTTGGCCGCCATGGAAGCCGGTTATTCTACCCGTATGGGAGCGGCCATGCGTCATGCCGCGCATTACCTCGCGCACCAGCAGGCAGAGCGCCGGATTTTGTTGTTGTTGACCGATGGCGAACCTGCCGACATTGATAGCAGCGATGCCCGTGTGTTGATTGAAGATGCACGCATGGCGGTACGCGAGCTCGCTGCAAAAGGTATTGCTGTCTGGTGCGTCAGTCTTGATCCGCATGCGGGTGATTATGTGCAGGATATTTTCGGCAAATACCATACCATTATCGACCATGTTGCCCGTCTGCCGGAACAGATGACTCGCCTGTTCATGACCCTGACCCGTTGAACGCAATCGTATCTTGACGGGCAGGCGGAACTTCGCCAGAATGCCCGCTGTCAATACGCAGGTCAATCCAGACGAGGAAGCGCAATGGACATTCAGATCATCGATCAACAATATCAACAATTGCAGGGACAGAGCCAGCAGTTGGTACAGCAGTTTCAGTCGTTGGCCGGCAAGTTGCAGGGCAGTACACAGACAGGCAATGCCGACGCACGGGAATGGTTGCTCGACCTGCGTGAGATCGCCGTGTCGTTTCAGCAACAGCAACAGCAGATGGGCGCATTGTTGCAAGCGATTCACGGCATGTGGCAGAATCAGGCCCAGCAGTACCCTGCCCAGATGGGGCAGCCTTATCCCGGACAGCCTTATCCCGGACAACCCGTTGTTGGCGGGGGCCAAATGCCGTATGGTGGGGCACCGATGCCGCAGCAGGGCGGCTTGATGGGCGCGCTGGACGGTTTTCTGAATTCCGGGTTTGGTCGTGCGATGGAAATGGGGGCGGGAATCGGGCTGGGCGAAGACTTGATCAACCGGATTTTCTGAGCGCTTCCACGATGAGCACGAAGCCGGCTTCATGACAGGTATACAGCCAGTCCAGACAGGCTGGCGATAATCCGGCACCGGCAAGCTGACGGGTATCGGCGAGCTGGATAAGACTCTCGTATTCACCAGTCAGATCAACGGGTTCGCCGTTGAGAAAAAAGCGTTTGTCATAACACAGCATCAATGACTGGGGCGCCAGTCGCACGCCGGCCTTGCGCACTTGCCGGCAGAATCTGGCGTGGGAGGGCATTGTTTCTGGTGGAGAGAAAAAAACGTGCGCCTTGGGTTCGGTAAGGTAACAGCCGGTGAATTCGGCAATATCGTGTTTGTCCCAATGAATCTGGTTAATCATACCGGCAACTTTTTCCAGCATTGGCTTCCCGATTTGTGCCGGATGTTCCTGCAAGTTTAAATCGGGATCTGCATAAACGCCATTCAGTTGCAGGCGATCCTGTAGATAAATCAGAAACTGGGTAGCGATTTCCTGTGCGGATGGCGCGCGAAAACCGATTGAATACGTCATGCAGAGACCGACGGCAACTCCGTTGTGCGCACAATGGGGCGGCAAATAGAGCATGTCGCCGGGAGACAGCACCCATTCCTGTTCCGGAGTGAAGTGGCGCAGGATTTTTAACGGCAGCTCGTCGATCAGGGTCAAGTCGGTCTGGGTGCTGATTTGCCAGTGTCGTTCCCCCATGCCTTGCAGCAAAAACACATCGTAGGAATCAAAATGCGGCCCCACCCCACCACCCGCCGTGGCCAAGCTGACCATCAGATCATCGAGCCGCGCATGCGGGATGAAAGAAAACCGTTGCAACAGGTCTTCGGCGCTGCGCAAGTGATGATTCAATTCCTGCACCAGTACCGTCCATGGTTGCCGACTTTTCAGTGCAGGAAATGCGCTGCGTCGAAACGGGCCGTGACGGAGTTGCCAGCCATCACCTTGCTGGCGAACCAGACGTGCCGTGCAGTCGTTTTGCCCGGCCAGAACCAGCAGTTCATCGGGCGTCAACAAACCGGTGAATCCGGGTATGGCCTGTCGGATCAACAACGGTTTTTTTTGCCAGTAATCGCGCAAAAATGTTTGTGCGGATAATCCACCCAATAAATCCAGCGATAGCATTAACCTGATTCCTGAAAATACGTTAAAATAGGCACATTCTTTACCGCCCGCCGAGGAGCGTATGCAAGTCGCCAAAAATACCATTGTCACATTGACTTACCAATTGAGCAACTTGTCTGGTGAATTACTGGAACAGTCCGATACCGAAACGGAAGCCATCAGCTATTTGCATGGCGGTTATGATGGCATTTTTCCGACGGTGGAAGAAGCGCTGGAAGGAAAAAATGTCGGGGACGCTGTGGTCGTGGTCATGGAACCGGAATATGCTTTTGGTGAATATGATGCAGAATTGTTGCGTACCGAACCACGGCACATGTTTCCGGAAAGCACGACAGTAGGCATGCAATTTGAGGGTGCGCCGGAAGGCAGCGACGAATATTTGCTGTATACCGTGACCGACATGACCGACGATACGGTCGTTGTGGATGGAAATCATCCGCTTGCCGGACAAACGTTGAAATTTGATTGCAAAGTGATTGATGTGCGTCCTGCGACGGCCGATGAAGTGGCCCACGGCCATGCGCATGGCGATCATGGGCATGTTCATTGATCCGTTTGTCTTGCCGGGGTCTGAAGCCTTGGTCATGAGGCGGTCAGCAGCGTCGGTTGCCCTGCGTGCCACGCAGGGCGTGGCGTTTTGTTTGTCAGCTGAAAATCAGCTTGAAGATCAGTGACCTTATTGCTAAATTTTGCGCGTTTTGCTGTGACGTGCCGTGCTGATTCATGAAAACTACTTTTTTGGATTTTGAACAACCGATTGCCGAACTGGAAGCCAAGATAGAGGAATTGCGTAGCGTCCACGAGGACAGCAGCGATCTGGACATCTCCAAAGAGATCATTCTGCTGCAGAAAAAAAGCGAAAAGCTGACGCAGGATATTTATGCCAAATTGACGCCAGCACAGATTTCGCAGCTTGCCAGGCATCCGCAGCGTCCATATACACTGGATTATGTTGGCGCGCTGTTTTCCGATTTTGAAGAATTGCACGGTGATCGGACATTCGCCGATGATCGCGCCATCGTGGGCGGCATCGCCCGGTTTAATGACCAATCGGTCATGGTCATCGGCCATCAGAAAGGCCGTGACACCAAAGAAAAAATTCTTCGCAACTTCGGTATGCCCAGTCCGGAAGGATATCGCAAGGCATTGCGTTTGATGCGATTGGCCGAAAAATTCAGTTTGCCGATCTTTACGTTCATCGATACGCCGGGCGCATATCCCGGTATCGGCGCCGAGGAGCGAGGGCAATCTGAAGCCATTGCGCGCAATCTGTATGTGATGTCTGAATTACGCACACCCGTTATCTGTACGGTGATCGGCGAAGGCGGCTCTGGCGGAGCGCTGGCCATTGGTGTCGGTGACCGGACAATGATGCTGCAATTTTCTACTTATTCGGTGATTTCGCCCGAGGGCTGCGCGTCGATTTTGTGGAAAAATGCCGACATGGCGTCTACTGCGGCGGAAATCATGGGCATCACGGCGCTGCGCCTGAAAACTTTGGGGTTGGTTGACCGCCTTGTGGCGGAACCACCCGGCGGCGCACATCGTGACCCGGCTGCCATGATGCACAACATGAAACTCGCTTTGAGCGAAATTCTCACCGAGGTACAGCAAATTCCGTTGGATGCTCTTCTGGCAGCGCGTTACCAACGCCTGATGGGTTATGGGCGCTATAAAAGCAGTCACCAGCGCAACGCTGGCTGATATTGCGCCTTCACTGCGGCAAGTACTGCAGCCGGGTGCACGCGTTTGTGTTGCCTTGAGCGGCGGCATGGATTCGGTGGTGTTGCTGCATGGGTTGACACAACTGCGATCCGTGCTGAATCTGCAATTAACGGCAGTGCACGTTCACCATGGGTTAAGTCAGCACGCAAACGCTTGGCGCGATTTCTGCCGGGGGTTGTGTCGTGGTTTGGCCGTCCCGTGTTCGGTTCATTCAGTGGCGGTTGCCGATGACAGCGGCGAGGGTATTGAAGCCGCCGCACGTGCTGCACGTTATCGCATTTTTTTCGACATCGATACCGATTATCTTGCCTTGGCGCACCACCGTGACGATCAGGCGGAAACCTTGCTGCTCCAGTTGTTGCGTGGCGCGGGCGTCAAGGGTTTGTCTGGCATGCCGATGTTGCGCCCCTTGCCGAATGGTCGTTCCTTTCTGTTTCGCCCCTTGCTGGATGTGGAACGTTCCACTCTGCTGGATTGGGCTCGTCGCCACCATTTACAGTGGGTGGATGATGACAGCAATACCAATATGCACTATGCGCGCAATTTCTTGCGTCATCGGGTGCTGCCGCTGGTGGGCGAGCAACATCCGGCGTGGCGGAGCACTTTGGCGCGCAGCGCCCGTCATCTGGCCGATGCCGCCCTGTTGCTGGACGAACTGGCAGCACAGGATGGCAGGGGAGCTTGGCTGGAGAACCGATTGCGATGCGACCGATTGGCCGAATTGAGCCCACCGCGCGCACGCAACTTGTTGCGTTATTTTCTTGCCCAACAGCACATATCCATGCCCAGCGAGGCGCAGTTGGCGCAAATCGTGCAACAGCTATTGCAGGCACGCCGTGATGCCGCTGTCGATGTTCGTCTGGGTCAGGCCGATATCCGCCGCTTTGCCGGACAGGCGTGGGTGGTGCGGCGCATGAGCCTGCCCAATGTGCCGATGAACAGAGGATGGGAGCCGTTGCCGCTGATATTCGACCTGGCGGCAAACGAGGTATCGACGCAAGGGTTTATGCAGGAAACGGATTTGCCTGCTTTGTCCGGCGTGTTGCGGGTGCGCGCCACTTTGGGGCAAGGAATGGCAGTCACACGAACGCAACACGCCACCATCCGCTTGCGCCAAGGCGGAGAACGTTTGAAACCGGATGCCAAACGCCCTGCCCGCAGCCTCAAATATCTGTGGCAGGAAGCGAAAATTCCGCCCTGGCAACGCGAACAGTGGCCTCTGGTGTATGTTGGCGAAACACTGGTCTGCATTCCCGGCATCGGCGTTGCCTGCGATTGGCAGGTGCAAGCGGGGGAACCTGGCTGGCTGCTGGAGTGGCTGCCCGCGTCATGAGCGTGGCTTTACACAGATAGCGCAGGATAAGTCGTGCGCAGGCACGCCATGAAACGTTCGTGTTCTGTGGTCAAAAACAAGAATGTTTACAACAGAATTTGGTTGATGATACGATACAAAAAGATATTTCAAATATTCATTATTTACAGCAAGTTACTGACTCAACTTCGGATGCCGCAGCAATAGAGAAAACCCGTTTACACAAAATCCAGGATACCCTCCTACGAATGGCTTTCGCAATACCTGTGGAAAGACTTGGGCGAAGTCCAGCTATTTGCTACGCAGTGGATGTATGATTACAACCACGACCGCCCACACATGGCCTTGGGTGGTATCACACCGAAACAGTGGCTGGCCATGGTCGCATGACTCTACTTTTAGCCCCAGCTAAAAATGGGGG
>JAJYHV010000069.1:6502-14666 GCA_021790515.1 Pseudomonadota bacterium | reverse complement strand
ATGGTAGTCATGGTAGTCATGGTAGTCATCGGTATCAGGGCCGTGTGCCGGCCAGACGGAGCATCAGGGTCATCGGATGGGCCGGGGAAGACTGGAATCCGTAGTGTTCGTAGAACTGCCGGGCACGGTCGTTCAGGACGTGCACCAGCAAGGCCCGCACTCCGGTGTTTTGTGACACAGCCACGGCGCGATTAACCGCATCCTGGAGCAGCGCCGCGCCCAGCTTGATGCCTTGCGCTCGTGTGTCGACCGCCAGGCGCGCGAGCACCATCACTGGTATCGGGTCGGGCATGTTGTGCCGGATCGCGCGGGTTGCGGCTTGGTGCGCAACGGCTCCGGCCGCCATGGCGTAATAACCCCGCACGGTCTGTTCAGCATCGGACACCACAAAGGTGCGGGTGGCTCCACTCACCTGATTGGCGAACGCGCGACGTTTCAGCCAATCATCCAGCACCGGTTCCCCGCAGGAGAAAATGTCAAGCTTGTGATGCTGGGTGAGGGGTTCGGGCGCGCACAGATTCATGCCCCGGTCGCCCAAGGCGCCTTGACGGCCATCAGGCGATCGAGCCCGGGGTTAGGCGCGGGCGGCGCATCCAGCAGGGCGCTGAATTCGCGGAACCTGGCCTCATTGAGGTTGAAAAAGACCTGATCGAGCAGCACTGTTTGCGCCTTGTCGCAAGCGGCTTCCAGCATGAAATCCGAGCGATTCTTGCCGAGCAATTGCGCGGCTTGATCGATCAGGTCGCGCTGTTCGGGCAACGCCCGGAGGTTGATGGCGGCATCGCGCATGGAAATCTCCTGAAATACACAATAGATACGCAAATCCTAACTGGCTGTGTAGCTGTTGTCAATACGAATTGGGCCGAAACTGGCACAATGCGCCAAGACATGATATCTCGATGACCTCTGGGCGGACATTGCTGGTTAACTGGTTAATTGGTCACGTCATGCCGAAAGTGAATCGATGGACTCAATGATTGCCAACCCAATTTTCCAGACACAATTCGGGATACCCGGCGAAATCGGTGACGTTATTGGTGATCAGCGTCACCCTCAATGCGATGGCATGCGCGGCAATCAACTTGTTGAGCGCATCGCGTTTGCGCTCGCGGGTGGCCAAACGCACCGGGCCATAGGCAAGTGCAGCGGGAGCATCGAAGGGTGCCACGGCGAGATCTTCCAGCAACGAGGACAGGGCCGCGCGATTGCGGGGCTGTTGCTCACCGGAACACACCACCCCGTATTCAAGTTCGGCGAGCGTGATCGACGAGATCACCACCTCTCCGGCATAGCACTGCGCAAAGTGCGCTGCGACCTCCGGCGGGTGGTGTTTCATCAGATAGATGCACATATTCGTGTCGAGCATGAACCTGGGCGTCATAGCGTGTCCCGCTCGCCTTCCTGATTTTCACCTCGTCCCTCGGCCATGAAATCTGCCGAAAACCGGCCAAATTTTTCCAGTAACTGGTCCAACCGGCGACGCGCCGGCCGGATGCGGATCTCATCGCCGATGCGCTCGATTTCCAGATCGAGGTCGACGCGTTCATAGGCCAGTTCGGCCGGGATCCGTACCGCCTGCGAATTGCCGTTTTTGAAAATCCTGGTGGTCGTCATGATCGGCGATCCTTTGCGTGTGTACGAGTACATCCTACGCCAGTTTGTCATTAAAGTAAATACACGTATGTACATCGCTTTTGCTCGTTGCTTCTTTATTCACCGCCCAATATTGATGTCGAGATCTTGTGTGGAAGCGATGGGCTTTCCTTTGTTGGTGGCGGGAAAAAAGCGCCAGGTTTTGAGTGTATCGAGCACGATGCGATTTAACCGTGGATCTGGGGCAGGGTGTGTGAGTTCAACGGTGACGCTGCCGTCAGCGGCAATATGAAAACGTACGGACACGGTGACGTGCAGGGCGTCATCACGTAACTCTTCCGGAATGACGGGGTTCGGATGGTAGACGGCTTGCGCCCCCATGTTTTCTGTGTCGCCTGATGTGTTGTCGGTGTGATTGGCGTTGTCGGTGTTGTTTGTTGGCGGTGAGGCAGATTTTTGTGTTGCAGATGCTGCCGATGAGGCATTTGGTGCAGGCAAGTCATGCTGGGTGAGTTGAGCAGGCGCTGAAACTGTCGGTGGTGTGGATTGAACGGGTATTTTGGGCGGTACGGGCGGTAGTATTTTTGTCGCCTGAATTTTTGCCGGTTGAACAGGTGTTTTGTGGGCCGGTATGTGGCTTGGCATGGGCGAGGAAACCCGCGCTGGCGCAGGTGTGCTGGATGTCTTGGGCGGCAGTTCGATGAGTCGGGCATCGAGCGCAGGCGGGGTGACTTGCTGATTGTTTTTTTGCAACCCATGGCCAAGTGCGAAGATGACAAGGAGCCAGATGATGAGGGCAGGCAGTAGCATGCCGCGAAACATATTATCCTGGTACATGACTTCTTCACTCATGGGCAACGGCAATCAGAAAATGGACAACTCCCGCGCTTTGGGCGGCTAGCATGGCATGAACGACCGTACCTTGTTGCGCATGTTCGTCTGCGGAGACAATCACGGTTTGATCGGTATGTAGCAGAGGTTTGAGTGTTTGGGCCAACTTTGCCAGCGAAGTGGGTTGATGATTGATGAGGACGTGGTTATCAGCGGTAATGCTGAGGGTGACTGGCGCTGCCTGTTGTGCCATGGGTGCCGCGGCGCCCTGCGGCAGGTTCAGTTTGATGGCATCGAGTTTTTGCAGGGACAGTGAAGCCAGCATGAACGTGGCGAGCAGAAAGAACATGACATCGATCATGGGAATGATTTCGATGCGCCCCTTGCGTTGCTGGCGGGTTTTACGCAGTTTCATGATAGTTAACCTTGTTGATTTATTTTATTCGTTTCTTGATTCGCGTGTTGGTCCAGTCTGACACGGTCGATGAGTCGTGTACCCAAGCGCTCCATGTCATCCAGCGTTTGCGCCTGCAAGCGGGAAAAATAGTTGAAACCAAACAGGCTTACCAGCGCAATCATGAGGCCGATGGCGGTGGCAATCAATGCCTGTGCGACACCGCCGGTGACGCCGGTCGGGTTGACCAGCCCGTTTTGGCCGATGAGCTGAAAGGCGTGCATCATGCCGGCAATGGTTCCCATCAATCCCATCAGTGGTGCTGCGGTGACAATGGTTTCCAGCAACCATAAACGGCGCGACAGGTGGTGCTCGATAATTTGAGCTTCGTCGGCAGCGCGTGATTCTGTCCACCAATAGGGATGTTCGCGGTTTTGAGTGATGGTGCTGAAGAATCGGTAAAAATAATTACTTTTTGGCATGTTGCTCAAGATTTGGGTGAGTTCCAGCCAGGAAAACTCATAGCTTTCCAGTAAATCGGCAACATTTTCCGGGATGTTTGCATCGCGCCGGAAGATAAATGTTTTTTCCAGCATGACGGCAATGGCGATGATGCCCAACAGAGAAAGCGGCCACATCATGATGCCGCCCAAGGTAAAAGTTTTCCACATTTCAAACATGTTTGCTCCAGAAGAAGTAAAGGATCGGATGGACAACCATCAACAAATCAACAGATCATCAAAATGATTTGTTGATGCTCAAGAACACGGCGCGGCGCGGCCCGTATTGTGGCGCGCCAACACCTATACCGGTGCCGTTGCGGATTTCATAACTGGCATCAAGCAGGTTGAGTACCGATAGACGATAATCAAATTTTCCCCACTCCTGAAACTGGATGGAGCGTGCGGCCGCAATATTTACTTGCGTATAGGGCGCCAGATGACTGGTATTGGCAAAGCCGCTCCGTAAACCGCTGCCATAGATGAGGTCGGCGCTGTAGGTAGTGGCAAGCCAGTCATACGTCATGCCGGATGATGCGGTCCAGGTCTGGTCATGGTCCAGATGCACCCAGTTGTTGGAAATGTAAGCCAACTCTGCTGGCGAAAAATTGTATTGTGCCGAGATGATGTCTTTGCCAAGCGCGGTAGAATTGGCTAGATTGAAGTAGGATGAAAAATTTTCCTGTTGATAATTGGCCGTGAATTCAGTGCCATAGATTTTTCCTTCGGCGTAGTTGAAGGGGGTGAACAGCAACGCCGAGCCGAACTGGCCTTCGTCGAGCAGGTTGGTGACGTATTTGTAATATGTATCCAGCCCAAGATTCAGGTTGGGGGTGACACGTTGGTTGATACCCGCGTCAAAATCGTCGCTTGATTGCGATTTGACCGGAGAATTGAGCGTGCCGCCCGGCTGAGCATTTGTTGTATTCTGTGCGCTGATGACTGTTTCGCCGCTGACGAGTTCATCCGGCGGCGGGGTAAAGTAATGCGCGTAGCCAATGTGTAATGTGGTCTGCGGAGAGAGTTGCCAGACGAGACTTGCTCTGGGACTCAATTGGTCGCCGTTGGTATAGGCATCGACAATGTCATAACGCAGGCCGTAATCAAGAGTCCAGGCCGGCGCCAGATGCCAGACGTCGTCGGCATATATGCCATACAGATTGTAGGACATGGCATTTGTGCTGTTCAGCGTAAAAGGAATGGTTGATGTCTGGTTGCCTGCGTTATCCGCCGGAAACTGTGTCATGTTGACGTCATTATTCATCTGTTCATGGCTGCTGTACAAACCGTAGTGCAGGGTATGGGTCGTATTCAGGTGATAGGTCATGTCGACCTGCACACCATTTTCCAGACCGCTGCGCAGAACCCGCGAAGCTTCACCGGTATAGATCAAATCACCGATATTATCCGGGCTGAACAAGACACGGGTATAACGGGTAAAAACGGAAACTTGATAGTCGGTACGATCGCCCAGGGTGCCTTGCAATGCCAGCAAGCCATAACGGGTGGTTTCCTGTTGCTGTTCGTTGATGTTTTGCGAGGGATAATTGCTGACGCCATTCAGTTGATAAAGCGGCGTCTGTCCCGTGAGGTCAGGAATCTGGAACCTGCTGTCGTTGGCGCCAAACATCGCCGTCAAACGCATGGTGTCGGAAATGGTCCAGGAAAAATAGCCAAATCCATTGTTTTGCGTACTGCCGTCATGAATGGCGTTGACAGTAGGCATGGGGTTTTCAATGCCGAGATTATTGGACAGGGAAGACGCATCGAGGTAATAACTGAAATTGCCTTTGTGGCCTTGCAATTGAGTGGATACTTCTCCGGTATTCTGCTGCCCGCCCATGATGTTGATGTCGCCGCCCTGTTCCAGCGTTCCGGTTTTGGTGTGAATATCGACCACGCCTGCCGTTTGGTAACCATATTCCGCTGACAACGTACCGGTGAGCAAGTTCATGCTGTCGATGAACCGGCTATCGAACATCTGTCCGAATCCGGCGATGGCTTCCGGCAACAGAATGCCGTTGATACGGTATTGCAGATTGGCATGGTCGCCACGAACATGCAATTGACCAAAAGAATCCTGCACAACGCCAGGAGCTTGCAACAATACCTGATTAAACGGCGTGTTATTGCCCAAAGGCATTTGATCAATGGCAGCGCTGCTGATGTGGTAAGTATTGGTGCCGGTATCTTTATTCACGCCATTGCGTGGCCGATTGGTGCTGGAGGCGTTGATATTGATGGCCAGGGCATTTTTACTGGACAGCGTGATATTGCTGACTTTACCTTGCGTGGCATCGAGTATCACGATATCGGTGCCCGTCACAAAACCCGCTTTATTGGCGATGAGCGCATACATGCCAGCGGGCAGGCGGATAAAATGAAAATGCCCCTCGGCATCGCTGCGGGTAGTGAACGATGATTTGCCTTGCCGTGGTTTCAGTATCAGGTCAGCGTTGGCAATCGGCTTGCCCAGCGTGTCGTTGACATATCCGTCGATCTGGCCGGCTGGCAGGCTCGCGGCATATAGGGTTGGCGCGAGAAAAGCGCAGGAAAAAGCAATACTCAGACGCATCAACGTCTTCGTGTTCATGGCGTTCATGTGACTCTCCTGAATCGGACGATTTGAAAAAACAGACCGGATTCAGCAGGGCGGAGCGCGACACCAGGGTTGGCAGCAAACCCGGGCGACAAGGATGGATGTAGGGAGGAGAGGTGGTGTGATGAACGAGATGAATATCAGCATCGGCAACAAAATCACCGGAACAGCAATGGCAGTGCCGCCAGAAAAATGCATGTCGAGTTCGCATGATGGACAGTTGTCCTGATGGCTGGCCAGATTGTGATGGTGTTGGGTGGACGCAAATAGTTGCCATGCCAGAACAAGCGCAAACAGTGCCGCCAGCGCCGGGCGGACAAGCTGCTGAAGGCGATGGTTACTGATGACGGGAAATGGCGACGCGCGCATTGTAATGAACAGGTAAATTTTCCGGGAAGCGCGAATTGTAAAGGAATGCGGGAGTTAAATCCAGCCTTGCGCGCCGAGTTCGTCTTTTAACCAGGCATAATAAATCGGCGCGGCAACCAGCCCCGCAATCCCAAAAGCAGCCTCCATGATCAACATGGCGACGAGTAATTCCCATGCCTTGGCGTGAATTTTTCCGCCCACGATGCGGGCATTGAGAAAATACTCCAGTTTGTGTATCAGCAGCAAAAAAATCAGTGAGGCGAGTGCTACGCCAAGCGAATGACTCAGGCTGATGATAAGAATGATGGTATTGGAAATCAGGTTACCAATCACGGGTAACAGGCCGGCAATGAAAGTCAGAGTAATCATTGTTTTGGTCAAAGGCAGATGTACGCCGACCAAAGGCAGTATCAGCAGCAGGTAAACGCTGGTGATGGCCGTGTTGATGCTGGCAATGCGCACCTGCGCACGTACAATGCGACTGAATGACAGATGCAAGCGGCTGACTCTTTCATGAAGGGCAAGCGCCAATGGTCGTACTGGCGTGTCGTTTCCCGATGCTTTAATCGCCAGCATGGCGCCGATTACCATACCAAGCAATACACGAACGATAAAGCGTCCCAGTTCTGTGCCAGCCAGTTGAAGCGCTACGCCATGCGCACGCAACCACGCGCTGATACCCTGTTTGATGGCGGAAGCGTCCGCTGGCAAATAGGCCGAAATCGAGGCAGGAACCACGGCGCGGGCGCCGTCTGTAATGCTGGCAAGTTTTGCCAACAACACGGACAGACTGCCGACATCGGAATGAAAAAAAGCCACCAACCCTAATACGGCAAAACTGATGCCGCTGATGCTCAACGCACCCAACAATAAAACAGCCACATAACGCGAACGTTCGCCAGGCAAATGGCGTGCGATGGGTGGCGCCATCAGTCCGACCAGTTCATAAACCAGCAAGCCTGCCAGCAAGGCGGACAAGAGATGCAATAATAGCGCCATGATCAGCGCTGCCGACATCAACCCCCAGGCGGCCAGTACGGCCGGTTTCGGCGTCCGGGGCGGTTGATCGGGGATGGAATCGAGTGCTGAATCGCGCGATAACATCGATGGCTTGGGGGGGTGAATGATTTTCATTAAATCCGTTGACAAGGACAAAGATAGCCATTAGATTCTACCAGCTTGCACTGTTTTTTTGTTATGTACTTAACTTATTGAAGAAGGAGTATCGCCATGGCTGTTCTGGTCTGCAAACCCGCCCCGGAATTTACCGCTACTGCTGTTCTGGGCAATAACGAAATCAAAGACATCACGTTTTCCGAATTTACCCGGGGTAAGTATGTCGTGGTGTTTTTCTACCCACTGGATTTTACCTTTGTTTGTCCGTCCGAGCTGATTGCTTTTGATCACCGCTTGCAGGAATTTACCCAGCGCGGAGTGGAAGTCATCAGCGTTTCCATTGACTCGCAGTTTACGCATCTGGCCTGGAAAAACACCCCGATCAATAAAGGCGGTATCGGGCAGGTAAAATACACCATGGTGGCAGACGTGACACATGAAATTGCCCGTGCGTATGATGTCGAGCTTGATGGCGGCGTGGCGCTGCGTGGCTCGTTCCTGATTGATCGCGCCGGTATTGTGCGTCATCAAGTCGTCAATGATTTGCCCTTGGGCCGTAATATCGATGAAATGTTGCGCATGATTGACGCGCTGCAATTTACTGAAGAACATGGCGAAGTGTGTCCTGCCGGCTGGAAGAAAGGCGATACAGGCATGAACGCTTCACCAGATGGAGTGGCTGATTATCTGGCGCATCATGCAACGGAACTGTAATCATTTGGAGTTGCCATCCCTGTTTCAGCAGGGGTGGCGTTTTTTTTT
>JAJYHV010000069.1:0-6023 GCA_021790515.1 Pseudomonadota bacterium | reverse complement strand
TTAGGTTATTTTCGTGATGAATTCGTGACGCGCAGACGCTGGCTGACCGAGCGCAGTTATGTCGATCTGGTCGCGCTTTGTCAATTTTTGCCTGGCCCGGCGAGCAGTCAGGTTGGCATGGCGTTGGGGTTGTCGCGCGGCGGCTATCTTGGCGCGTTGGCAGCGTGGGCAGGTTTTACTTTGCCATCGGCAGTCGTGTTGATTGTGTTGGCCATGGGCCTGTCCAGCCATGGTTATGTTGTTGTGCCGGGAGTCCTTCATGGATTGAAGGTGGTGGTGGTTGCCGTCGTGGCGCAGGCCGTGTGGAGCATGGCGCGCAACCTTTGTCCGGATGCAGTGCGCGCTAGCATGATGATTGTAACGGCATGCTTTGTGTTGCTTGTCCCTTCTGTCTGGGGACAGATGGCAGTGCTCGTGCTGGCCGGGTTGGCCGGTTTGTGGTTGTTTATGCCAACGGATATTGGCGTGCACGATCCTTTGCCGGTTCGGATAAGCCATCGCGCCGGAGTATTCTGGCTATCGTGTTTTTTTGTCTTGCTCATCGTCCTGCCAGCGCTTGCGTTGCCAGGCCGGTTGATGGCGGAATTCAATGTTTTTTATCGCGCCGGTTCACTGGTGTTTGGTGGCGGCCATGTCGTGCTGCCATTGTTGCAGACCGCTGTTGTGCCGTCTGGCTGGGTAAGTAACGAGATTTTTTTGGCCGGGTACGGTATAACACAGGCGATGCCTGGTCCATTGTTCACATTTGCCGCATTCCTGGGTGCTTCGATGCGTCAATCACCATCCGGTTGGCTGGGTGGCTTGGTCTGTTTGCTGGCCATTTTTTTGCCCTCTTTTCTGCTCGTGACGGGGGCCTTGCCTCTTTGGGCAGGTTTACGGCACAATCGTCGCATACAAGCGGCATTGATGGGAGTCAACGCTGCCGTGGTTGGCTTGTTGCTGGCGGCATTGTATCAACCGGTATGGGTAAATGCCATCGGACAGACGCGTGACTTTGCACTGGCGTTATTGGCGTTGCTGGCGTTGGTTGTCTGGAAGCTCCCTCCCTGGTTGGTTGTGCTGGGTAGTGGCGGGGCGGGTTGGCTGTTGAGTCGCATCATGATTTGAGATGTCATGTATGAGATGTCATGCCGTTGTGTGATAATCGTATACGGCTTTGTAATTGTGGTGAGGTATATCAATGAGTGAAACGGAAATTCATGTTCCGCACGGACATCATGGCAGCGATGGTTTGAGCCAGAAGGTGGCGTTTTTTACGGCGATCATGGCGGCATTGGGTGCGGTATTGGGGTATCAGGGTAGTCGATTGATGGAAGAATCGTTGTTGCAGAAAAATGATGCCGTATTGATGAAGGCGCATGCAACTGACCAATGGAATTATTATCAGGCAGTGAGCACCAAAACGCATTTGATGGAGTTGGCCAAAACCCTGTCACCCATTGATAAACAGGCAGGTTTTGATGCCAGCATTGCAAAATACAAAACGCAAAAAACAAAAATAAAACTGGATGCCGAAAAGTTCGAGACGGCATCAGCAAAAGCCAACCAACGTGCGGCACAGCTTAACGCGCCACATGAAATGCTTGCCATGGCAATGATCATGTTGCAAATTTCTGTCGCACTGGCGTCGGTGACAGCCTTGACCAAGCGTGGCTGGCTATTGGGAGTTGCGTTATTGTGTGCGCTGACTGGTCTGGGTTTCTGGGCGTATGGCGCCATAATGCTGTAGCCGACAGGCTGTTTCTCGCTTCATAAATACCGCGCCAGGTATTGCTCCAACAAATCATCGATCATGGCATACGGTTGTTCTGCGCCAACCAGACCCAGCGTTCCGTTCAGGCTCAATACCGTGATGCCGTGCAGGCAGGCCCACAACAGTCGTGCGCTGGAATAAGCTGCTGGTTGCGACAAATTAAGGCAATCAATCAGTGTGGTTTCGACCACCAGAAAGATGTCTGTCAGACGTTGTTGGTAATACTCCGGCAATGCAGGCGCATTATCGTGTTCCATTTTACGGTTGGGCGCATAGACGGCTTCCCAGGCACGAAGATTCTGATGGGCGAAATCGGCGTAAGCATAAGCCAGGCCGCGCACACGTGAAAAATCCGTCGGCAGTATGGCGATTTTCTGCTGGCAATACATCTGCAACCGTCCTAATGTTTCATAATTGACATCGACCATCAATGCGTCCAGATCTTCATAGACATTATAAATGGTGCCGGGCGAATAATGGATCGCTTCGGCAAGCGCGCGGGCGGTCAGACCGGAGCGACCATGTTGGGCGATAATGCGTCCTGCGTTGGATAAAATCAGTTCCTTCAGTTGTTGCGGGGTGCATTCTTTGCGCCGGGACATAAGCACTCCTTTTTATTGAACATTGTTCAATATTTTGTTGAACAATGTTCAATTATGTGCTAAAAATAGAGTGTGGTCAAATTATCAAGGGGATACCGAAAGGGGATAGCCATGCAACACCTGATGTCGTCGAAACGATTTTTACCGTTGTTTGCTACCCAGTTTTTCGGCGCGTTCAACGATAATCTATTCAAAAATGCGCTGGTCATCCTGATTGCTTACAAGATTGCTGGCAATGACGCTGCGTATTCTGCGCAACTGGTTAATGTGGCGTTTGGTTTGTTTGTGCTGCCCACACTGTTGTTTTCCTATCTGGCCGGTCAGATAGCAGATAAATTTGATCGCGCTGCGGTCATGCGCTGGGTCAAGGCGGTGGAAATCGTGCTGGCTGCAACCGGCGGTGCGGGTTTGTATTTGAACAGTCTGTCTTTGTTGTTGCTGACCCTGTTCGGGTTCGGCACGCACTCGGCGTTTTTCGGGCCGGTCAAGTATGCCGTGTTGCCACAGCACTTGCGTGAAGAGGAGTTGATTACCGGAAACGGTTACATCGAGGCCGGGACTTTTCTGGCGATTCTGGGCGGGACCATTCTGGGCGGCGTGGCAATTCTGACGCCTCACGGCAGTCTGATGGTCAGCGCGTTCATGCTGTTAGTCGCTGTTCTCGGCTATTTCGCCAGCCGACAAATCCCCAGCGCTCCCGCGCCGGTGCCGAGAATGCGTTTGGCTTTCGAACCATTGCTTGAAACCATCAAGCTGATTCGTGTTAGCAGCGCACATCGCGAAGAGTTTCAGATCATTCTGGGCATTTCGTGGTTTTGGTTTGTCGGCGCGCTGTTTCTGGCGCAGTTTTCGCCATTTGCCAAGAGCGTGCTGTCTGCTGACGAAGGGGTGGTGACTCTGTTTTTGGTGGCATTTTCGGTTGGCGTCGCCATTGGTTCGCTGCTGTGCGCGCGGTTGATCAAGGGTTTTGTGCGTGCAAGCTACGTTCCGGTCGGCGCATTGGGCATGAGTGCTTTCGCACTCGATTTGTACTTTACTACCCGGCATGTCGGTTCTGGCACAGGCGGCGCCTTGTCGGGTGTGCTGTCATTTCTGCAACACGGTTTCGGCTGGCATGTGCTGATTGATCTGATGGGGCTGGCCATCTCTGGCGGGCTTTACATCGTGCCGCTGTATGCTTTGTTGCAGGTGCGTGCCGGTCACGAACACGGTGGTCGTTCCATCGCAGCCAATAATCTGATCAATGCGTTGTTTATGGTAGGCTCTGCTGTGCTCGGCATTGTGTTTCTCAAGCTGGGCATGAGCATTCCGCAAATCTTTCTTGCTGTTTCTGTCTTGAATGCACTGGCGGCCATCTACATCACCCGATTGTTGCCGTTTTCGCTGGTTTTCGTGCTGTTCAAGCTGTTGTTTCGCGTGGAAGTGCGTGGGCTGGAACATTGGTCCCGTGCCGGCGAGCGCGTGCTGGTCGTCGCCAATCATTCTGCCTATCTGGATGCGCCACTATTGGCGGCATTCTTGCCTGGGCGGGTCGGTTTTGCCATCAATACCTTTATTGCCAAACGTTGGTGGTTGCGCCCGATGCTGAAACTGGTGGACGTGTACCTGATCGACCCGACCAATCCGATGGCAGCAAAAACCTTGATCGATCATTTGAAACAAGACAAGAAAATCATGATCTTTCCGGAAGGACGCCTGACCACCACCGGATCATTGATGAAGGTGTACGACGGTCCGGGCATGATTGCCGACAAATCCGGAGCTACCATTTTACCGGTGCGCATCGATGGTACGCAATACGCGCCAAGCTCGCAATTCAAGGGCAAAACACGCATGCGTTGGTTTCCCAAAATCACGCTCACGATTCTGCCGCCGCGCACGTTTGAACTGCCGGACGAACTCAAGGGGCGCAAGCGGCGCCAGATGGCTGGAGCGCAGTTATATACATTGATGTCGCAGATGATGTTCGACAGCAGTCCGGTCGAGCGTACCCTGATGCAGAATCTGATCGACGCGCAACACACCCACGGTGGCAGCCATATCATCGCCGAAGACCCGAAACGCGAGCCGATGAACTACCGCAGGCTCATGGCAAGCAGTTTCGTTTTGGCACGCATGATTCGCAACCATACCGCTGATGACGAGGTGCGCATCGGGTTGCTGTTACCCAACATGATTGCCGCTGCAGTGGGTTTTTTTGCTCTGCAGGCATTGGGGCGGGTCAGTGTGATGCTGAATTTCAGCGCCGGCGCCGGGCAAGTGTTGATCGCCTGCCAATCGGTCGAACTCAAAACGGTGCTGACATCGCGTCAATTCATCGCTGGCGGCAAGCTGGAGGGTATCATCGACATCTTGCTGACGGCCGGCATTCACGTGGTTTATCTGGAAGATTTGCGGCAGGACATTCGTCTGCCGCAAAAAATATACGGTCTGCTGGCCGGGTTGATGCCGCAACGTGCGCTGGCGCTGATGCCGAAAAGCCGGCCGGACGATCCCGCCGTCATCCTGTTTACCTCTGGATCAGAAGGCACGCCCAAAGGCGTGGTGCTGAGCAGTCGTAACATTCTGACCAACCGCTATCAGATTGCCAGCCGCATCGATTTCGGTCCACAGGACATTGTATTCAACTGTTTACCGATGTTCCACGCCTTTGGTCTCACCGGTGCAACTTTATTGCCGATGCTGTCCGGGGCTAAAGTGTTCTTTTATCCATCGCCCTTGCACTACCGCATCGTGCCGGAACTGGTGTACGACAGCAATGCCACCATTTTGTTTGGCACCGACACCTTCCTTGCCGGCTATGCACGCTTTGCCAATCCTTATGATTTTTATTCGCTGCGCTATGTGTTCGCCGGAGCTGAAAAACTGAAAGACAGCACCCGGCAAGCCTGGTTTGACAAGTTCGGCGTGCGTATTTTTGAAGGCTACGGCGTGACCGAAACTGCGCCGGTACTCAGTGTCAACACGGCCTTGCATTACCGCGCCGGCAGCGTCGGTCGACTGGTGCCCGGCCTGGAAATCCGCTTGGAGACGGTTCCCGGCATCGAGGCCGGCAAGCAATTGCTGGTCAAAGGCCCCAATGTCATGTTGGGCTACATGAAACACGAACAACCCGGAGTGTTGCAGCCACTGCCGGGCGGTTGGTATGACACCGGTGACATTGTCAACATCGATGCCGATGACTTCGTTACCATCCTCGGTCGCACCAAACGTTTCGCCAAAGTTGCCGGAGAAATGATCTCGCTCGCTGCCGTAGAAAGTATCATTGCCAGCGCGTGGCCAGGATTCAACCATGCCGTCGTCAGTATTCCCGATCCGCGCAAAGGCGAGCAGTTGGTGCTGGTGACCGAGTATCCCGAAGCCGAACTCAAGCTGTTGACCGAAACATTCCGCATGCACGGTTTGAGCCCCTTGTCCCTGCCCGCACGCATGATCAAACGGAACAAAATCCCGCTATTGGGTTCCGGAAAACTGGATTATGTCAGCGTCAAAAAGCTCGTGCTGGACGAAATCGGCAGCGTAGCGTCGCTTTAGCTCGTGTACACGCATTCCCGTGTCAGGAACGAAAGCAGCCAGCGCGAATTGATCGTTGGTCTCAGCGAGGAGCAAAAGGGGTCAGAGGAGCAAAAGGGGTCAGTTCTGAATGGCACTGAGCAAAAGGGGTCAGT
>JAJYHV010000019.1 GCA_021790515.1 Pseudomonadota bacterium | reverse complement strand
CGACCTACGGATTAAGAGTCCGCTGCTCTACCAACTGAGCTAACAACCCAGACCAGTGAGGCGGGTGGTGGGTCGGGCGGGATTCGAACCCGCGACCAACGGATTAAAAGTCCGCTGCTCTACCGGCTGAGCTACCGACCCGGTAAAAGCGAGAAATTATACGTGATTTGATGGTTTCGTCAATGATTTTTGGGGTCTTGTTTTGGTACGTCGAGTGTGTCGGCTGCCTGATTGGGCAGGTTGTTTGCCGTGTTGTCTGGTATTTGTTGTGGATCGGGGGTAGACCAGTTCTGGATGAGAAGGAATGTGGGGTGCAAGCATTCGCTGGTGGGGTCAAGGATGGGAATGCTGGCGATTTTGGACTGGATGGTTCGGTGGGCGCGGCCGTGGGTGTCGGTCTGGATGTGAGGGTCTGGGACGATGGCTTCGGCGATGAGGGTGAGGGGGTGTTCGATGATTTCAAGGGCGGTCCAGCGTTCACCTTGCCAGGAAAACTGTTTCCCGATCAGGACGTGCAAACCTTCTGGATCGAGGTGGCTGCGATTCATGTGTGTACCAGACCAGTGAGCCAGCGTTCGTAGACGCGGTCGGCAACGCTGTGCAGACTGCGTAGTCGGTCTGGCATATTCTGTTGCATGGTCGTGGCGCTTTGCACGCATGGGCTGTGCCGTGCGGTGTGTAATTCGGCACAGCCTTCACGGCACCAGTCGATAATCATGGCTTCGGTCATTTCGATATGGCATTGCAGGGCAAGGTGTTTTTGCTGAAATACAAAAGCCTGATGGGCGCAACAGGTGTTGCTGAGCAGGTGGGTCGCTTCTGCCGGCAGATCGAATGTTTCGCCATGCCAGTGAAAACTGATGAAGTGTTGTGTTTCTCCGAACCAGTTTTTTGCCTCCGTGGTATCGCATACTTGAACGGCACCCCAACCGATTTCCTTGACCGGGTTGGCGCGTATGGTGGCGCCGAGTGCTTTGGCGATGAGTTGTCCGCCCAGGCAATGGCCGAGCACGGGGATGTCATGCGCAATGGCGGAGCGAATGAGGCGCAGGCTGTCGGCTATCCAGGGCAATGAGTCGTTGACGCTCATGCTGCCCCCCATGAAAACCAGTCCGGAGAATGTTTGTGGATCGTCGGGAATGCTTTCGCCTTGGTCGACACAGATCATTTGTGTGGGAATGTTTCGGGCAGCCAGAAATTCATCAAGGTAGCCTGCGCCTTCCCAGGACAGGTGGCGAAAGATGGCGACTGGTTTCATGATGTGTGTCGTTCAATCATGGCATAAGCAGAGTGGTTGTGGATGGATTCGAAGTTCTCACTTTCCACGATGAAGCTGTCGATGCGGGAATCGCGTTGCAGAGCGGCGGCGACATCACGCACCATGTCTTCGACAAATTTCGGATTGTCATACGCGCGTTCAGTGACATATTTTTCGTCCGGGCGCTTGAGCAGTCCAAACAATTCACACGACGCCTGGCTTTCGGCAACGGCGACAAGTTCCTCAATCCAGACGAAATCGTTGGTGCGCGCGCTAATGGTAACATGAGAACGTTGATTATGCGCACCATAATTGGAGATACTCTTGGAACAGGGGCACAGACTGGTGACAGGAATGACCACTTTGGTGGTATGAAGATAGTGTCCGTGTTCGATGGCGCCAATAAATGTGACATCGTAATCCATCAGACTGTGTACACCGGAAACAGGGGCAGATTTATTGATGAAATAGGGAAAACTCATTTCGATATAGCCGGATTCTGCCTCCAGACGGAGAACCATATCGCGTAGCAGGTGTTCGAAATTCTCGATGGAGATTTCTTCTTCGTTGGCGTTGAGGATTTCCACGAAGCGCGACATGTGCGTACCCTTGAAATGCTGGGGCAAAAAAACATACATGTTGAATGTGGCAATGGTGTGTTGGATACCCTTGGTTTTGTCGGCAATCTTGATTGGATGCCGTATGGATTTGATGCCAACTTTATCGATGGCAATCTGGCGGGTATCGGCAGTATTTTGTACGTCGGGCATGGCAACGGTGGTGCAGCAGTCGTTCATGATTGGGCGTCTTTCAAAGCTGACAGAGGGTTAGTATAACGCGAATTATCCGACAGAACCAGTCGGGTAAAGCTTATTGGGCGAGCGCCTGTCGGGTACTGTCCAGGATGCCTTTGGCGTCCAGTCCACAGAGTTCCAGCAGCAATTGGTGGTCGCCATGTTCGATGAATTTGTCCGGCAATCCGAGTTGCAGCAACTGGTTTGGCAGGCACTGACTGTGCAGCCACTCACTGACGGCGCTACCTGCACCGCCCATGATACTGTTTTCTTCTACACTCACCAACAATTCGTGATCATGCGCCAGCGTGCTGACGAGATCAACATCCAGCGGTTTGACGAAACGCATGTCGGCCACACTGGCGTCCAGGACTTCCGCAGCTTCCAGTGCGGCGGACAGCGGACTGCCGAAGACCAACAGGGCAATACGTTTGCCGTGTCGCAAAATGCGCCCTTTGCCAACGGGCAGGTTTTGCATGACGGTTTCGGCGGTGATGCCACGCCCGTTGCCGCGCGGGTAGCGTACAGCGCATGGTGTGTTGAGATTAACGGCGGTGTACAGCATCTGACGGCACTCATTCTCATCTGTGGGTGTCATGATGGTCATGTTGGGGATGCAGCGCAGAAAACTCAAATCATACGCACCGGCATGGGTGGGGCCGTCAGCACCAACCAGTCCCGCCCGGTCGATGGCAAAGACCACAGGCAGATTCTGCAGCGCAATGTCATGAATGAGCTGGTCGTATGCGCGTTGTAAAAACGTGGAGTAAATCGCGACCACAGGTTTGTAACCTTCGGTTGCCAGGCCGGCGGCAAAGGTCAGCGCGTGCTGTTCGGCAATGCCGACGTCGAAATAGCGTTCGGGATACAGTTCGGAGAAGCGCACCAATCCGGAACCTTCACGCATGGCCGGGGTGATACCGATGAGTTTGGGTTCGATGGCTGCCATGTCGCACAACCAGTCGCTAAATACTTGTGTGTAGGTTTGTCTGGTTGCGGGTTTGCTGACAATACCCGTTGCCGGGTTGAAGCTGCCCACGCCATGGTACAGACAGGGATTTTCTTCTGCCAGGCGATAACCTTTACCCTTTTGGGTAACGACGTGCAGAAATTGTGGGCCGGGCAGGCGGCGAATGTTGCTGAGCGTATCAATCAGCACAGACAAGTCATGACCATCGATGGGGCCGATGTAATTGAAACCGAATTCTTCGAACAGGGTGCCGGGTGTAATCATGCCCTTCATGTGTTCTTCGGCCCGTTTTGCCAATTCCAGCATCGTGGGGACGTGGGCGAGCATTTTTTCGCTGGCGCGGCGCGCGGCGGCATAAAAACGGCCAGACATCAATTTTGACAGGTAATTGTTGAGTGCGCCGACATTGGGCGAGATAGACATGTCGTTGTCATTCAGGATGACCAGCAGGTTGGTATCCATGTTGCCGGCATTGTTGAGCGCTTCGAATGCCATGCCGGCAGTCATGGCGCCATCCCCGATGACGGCGATGGCACGTCGTTCGCTTTGATCGCGTTGAGCAGCTACCGCCATGCCGAGAGCGGCCGAGATCGAGGTGCTGGAATGCCCGGTACCAAAGGCGTCATACGGGCTTTCTGCCCGGCGAGGGAAACCGGCGATGCCTTGGTGTTGCCGAATGTGCGCCATGGCGTCACGGCGCCCGGTCAGAATTTTGTGTGGGTAGCTTTGATGACCGACATCCCAGATAATCCGGTCGTTCGGGGTCTGGAAAACGTAATGGACAGCGATGGCAAGTTCGACCGCGCCGAAGTTGGAGGCAAAGTGTCCTCCTGTATGGGCGATGCTGTCCAGCATGAAATGGCGCATGGATTCAGCCAGTTGGGGCAAGCTTTCGCGCGTTAACTGGCGCAGGTCGTCCGGTGAGTCGATCGCGTCCAGCAATGGGTATTCCTGCTTCATGCGTCCCTCCGAACGATACGGTCAGCCAGCATGGACAGATGTTGGTGATTGGGAAGGGTTTGCAGGGCGGCAATCGCTTCAGCGTGAAGATCCAGTGCAAATTGGTTGGCGGCATCGCAGCCCATCAGGCTGACATAAGTCGGTTTGTCGTGCAGGGCGTCTTTGCCGGCAGTTTTGCCCAATTGTTGACTGCTTGCAGTAGCATCGAGTACGTCATCAATGACCTGAAAAGCCAGTCCGATGGCGTGGGCATAGGTGTTGAGCCGTTCGCGCTGGCCGGGTTCGAGCGGGTGGTCACCACATAGCGCACCCATTAAAACAGCGGCTTCGATGAGGGTGCCGGTTTTGAGACGATGCATATGTTCCAGTTCGGCAAGCCCGATGATTTGGCCAACGTTGTCAAGGTCAATTGCTTGCCCTCCGGCCATGCCGAGGGAGCCACTGGCACGGGCGAGCAGTTGTATCATGGCGACATGCTGTGCGGGTGATGCGGTCGGTGTGTTGGACAGAATATCGAAGGCCAGACTTTGCAGACTGTCACCGGCCAGCAGTGCCGTAGGTTCGTCAAACGCAATATGGCAAGTGGGTTTGCCACGTCGGAGCGTGTCATCGTCCATGCAGGGCAGGTCGTCGTGAACCAGTGAATAGGCGTGTATGAGTTCCACAGCGCATGCAGCAGCAGTCACCTGTGTCAGAGGGGCGTTGCTGACTTCACCGGCGGCAAAGGCGAGCAGGGGACGAATGCGTTTACCGCCTCCGATGACCGCGTAACGCATGGCGGTATGCAGCCGTTGCGGGATGGTGTCACCGGCAGGCAGATAGCGGTCGAGCGCCAGTTCTGTATGGATAAGCAGGTTTTGCTGCCAGGCGGAAAAATCAGACGTCACGTTGGTTTCCAGGAGACAGATAGGGTTTCAAGACGCCGTTCTCCAGCACGTCAATCTGCTGGCGGGCGGCATCCAGCGCACGTTGGCAGAAAGCCAGTAATTCAGCGCCGCGCTGATAGGATGATAGTGATTGTGCCAGCGATAGCTGGCCGCTTTCCATGGTGGTGACAATTTGTTCCAGTTCGTGCAGAGCGGATTCGAAATTTTCAGGTTGTGCGGCTACCTGTTCGGTCATGATGGTTTCCAAGTCTGGGTGTTTCAGGGAACATCGAAACCGGCAATGTTACCGAATAATTGCATGAAATGCCAATTTTGGCGATAATCCCACGTTGGTTGTTCATATTAAGATGAATGCGTGTCGCGATTGTATCTGGTCATCTGTTTTTTGCTGGTTTACGTTTTTTACCGGAGGTGGACGCCCCATCATGTCTGATTTACCCATTGCATTGAACTTGTCTGTGGCAAATCCGCATTTGCCGCTTTCTTGGTATTTTGATCCGGAAATCTACGCGCTGGAACAAAAATTGTTGTTTGAAGATGGGCCGATGTATGTTGGGCATGAGTTGATGGTGCCGCACCCCGGTGATTACCAGGTGCTCGAAACCACGGGGCAGGCGTCGATGTTGGTGCGCTCGGATCAGGGCGTTTCGATGGTTTCCAATATTTGTCGGCACCGACAAGCGGTAATGTATGAGGGGCGGGGTCATGCACGGCAACTGGTGTGCCCACTGCATCGCTGGACGTATGATTTGCAGGGCAGATTGCTTGGCGCGCCACATTTTTCGCACCAGCCCTGCTTGCATTTGCCGCAACAGGACAAGCTCCGGAACTGGAAAGGGCTGCTGTTTGCCGGCAAGCGTGATGTGGCGCGCGATCTGGCTAATCTTGGCGTGGACAAAGAACTGGATTTCAGCGGCTATGTGTTGGATCGGGTCATGGTTGAGCATTATGCATTCAACTGGAAAACTTTTATCGAAGTCTATCTGGAAGACTATCACGTTGAGCCGTTCCACCCCGGGTTGGGTAACTTTGTTTCCTGCGATGACCTGAAATGGGCATATGGCGAATGGTTTAGCGTACAATCCGTGGGGGTGGCGCGCGGCCTTTCCCGCTCTGGCAGCGCGGTATATCGCAAGTGGCAGGAGAGCCTGCTGCAGTACCGCGGTGGCACCGTGCCGGAACGAGGCGCTATCTGGTTGACATATTATCCGAATATCATGGTGGAATGGTATCCTCATGTGCTGGTGGTCAGTACCATTATTCCCACTGGGGTGGAAAGTTGTCGCAATGTGGTCGAATTTTATTATCCGGAAGAAATTGCCCTGTTTGAGCGCGAATTTGTCGAAGCAGAGCAGGCCGCGTATGCGGAAACGGCTGTAGAAGACGATGAAATTTGCCGTCGTATGCATCAGGGACGCAAATTGCTGTACCATCTGGGGCGTGAAGAACATGGTCCTTATCAATCGCCCATGGAAGATGGTATGGTTCATTTTCACGAGTTTATGCGTCGTCAATTGATGTCGGGCTGATTTTGACGGACGCTTGGTCTGTGAAACTGACAGTATGGTGTGAAATGAAGAGATTGGTCGTGATATGACAGGCAATTTCGTGCAAAAACGGCGTTTTAACCGTCTGCCGGTAATTCAGCCAGCCACCATTTCCACTCGGTCAACCGGGATATTGAACGGCGAAATCTGCAACTTTTCCGCTGGCGGACTGCTGTTCAATATCCGTATGACGGCAGCGCAGCGATTGACCCCTGACCTGCTGAACGATCAGGCCATTCTGGTGCAATTCCGGTCGTCGGGTGGCGGAAATTTCCAGATTCCTGGCCATGTGGTGCGGGTGTTTGAACGTTCGGCGGGGATATCTGTCAGTGATTTTCCGGCGGATGCCTGGCGAGCATTGGTATTGCAGGCGAATTCCGCTGCGATGGAAATGTTGCCCGAACATCCGGTCAATGCGACTGAACGTGACCGATTGCTGCAACGCTGTGAAGACCAGTTTCAAACGTTCATTCGGCAAGTGATTAGCGAATACTGCCACATTGTCGATACCAAATCGAATGTCATGACCTCCGATGTGCAGGCGACCCGTGAGCGTTGGTTGTTGCGTGAGGCAGCGCAGGTGCTGATGCGTCAGTGTGACAGGGTGCAGAGCGCTTTTGCTCTGGATTATCCAGTGCGATTGCGGAATCTGGAGGAAGACCGACAGGAAAATCAGCCCTTGGCTCTGGTGGAAACCGAAGTTCTGGACGATTGGTTATCGGTATCGCAACTCATCAATCGGCTCAATCAGGACTATTTGGCGGAAATCAGTCAGTTTGAGTTACGTTATGCGACATTGACCGGCCAGCCTTTGCTGGCCAAACGTAATCCTTATGGACCGCACGCCATCATGTGGGTGTTTCATCAGGTATTTGCCGAACACGCCCTGAGCGCCCAATTGAAAATATTGCTGTATGACGCGTTTTTTCAGGCAATTTCCCGTTTTTGTGTCGATTTTTATCAAAATCTGAATGCTGTGTTGTCCGATATCGATATCCAGCCCGCCATTGTGCGCCGCCCGTCTGCGCCATCGGCAACGCAACAGGGTAGCGTGTCGACTGGTACGAATGTTGGAAACGACCCTTTTTCCACGCAATCGGTCAGCGAGTTATCCCGGCTGCAGCAAGTGCCGCAGGTGGAGCAACCAACCGTGGAACAGACGGCGGCGGACGACGCGGAGGTCGTGGTAACCGGTGTGCCTATGTCCATGTACCTCGAAGCTGCACGTTTGTCTTCGTCCTTGCGGCAGGGAACGGAACAGGGTGAGCAGGAAGGGAAGGCAATGGTCATGCCTGCCGCCACGCCCGTCGCCACGCCTGCATCGCGCATGGCGACTGTTGAAAACCCTGATTCCGGATTGAATCAGTTATTGTGGCAATTCAATTGGTTAGGTAAACAAAGTGGATTCAACACTTCCATTCTGGACGTGTTGACCGAATTGCCTGATGCCAGCCGACAGATGGATGATGAGTACGACGCCGTGTCGGTTTGGAAATTGTCATCCAAGGGCGAATCGGGCAGGATGATCTGGTTCTCTGATAAAGAGGCAGATTCCACCCGACTTGATGCGTCGTGCGCGTTAGCGGGGTTGAATACATGGCGAGAAAACATTCGTCAGGGGGTGGCGGACAGATTGGCATCAGGCAAGCTCGATGATGAGGCGTGGCTGATACTTTCCAGCCAGATGGTGGCCGAGCAGATACCGGAACCCTGTCGCTTGGCGTTGGCAAAGCGGCTTCGGTTGCTGGCGGAATGGCACGATGAAACCGTACACTGGGATATGCAGACAAATGATTTGCCCGCACTGATACGTAAATTGACCCTGGGAGCATTGCCACACTTGTTGCAGGAAGATGATGTGCTGGCGCAGGCAAAACATCCTGTGTATCAAATAATTGTGTTGCTGGATGCGTTTCATGCGGTGGCGGACGACACGGGTAAACTTTATGATGAACGCCTGTCCCGTTTATTGGAGCTCATGGTGTTACGGGTTATTGAGCAGGGTGCTTTGCGCGAAACGGTGTGGTCAGATACGGCACGGCAATTGCTGTCTTTGTCGCAGGCCGTCGGGGTGACGCGCGGACGGCGGGTGACACAGATTCAGACAGCGGGGAATCGTGCTTTGCCATCCTGTACACAATTCATGCTCGAAGCGTGGCAAGTGGACGAAGACAGTCTGGTATTGGGTGCGCTGTCAGAGGGAGATTGGCTGGCATTACCACTGCCGCATGGCATGGTGCCTTGGCAGATTCTGGTGGCAGGAACGCAAATGCAGCCCTGGGTGTTGAGCAATCGGGCAGCAACGACCGTGTTGGAACATGATAATAAAACATTGCACCATTTATTCGGGCAGCAGGGTTGGCAGGTTTTGCCGGAATTTGGCACGCACCTACGCTATCGCGCGCGTTTGCGGGAAAAACTGGATAATTATGCTGTGTTATGGATGCAGACCTGGCGTGTGCCCAAGAGTCGTTTGTGGCAAAAGTCTGCCGCGTTGGCCTGGCTGGACTGGGTGTTGCAGCGGGCACGCCATGCATCATCCCGTCTGCAGTTGGCGTGGGTTCAACTGCAGACAGAACCAGATGCGGCTGAATCGGTGTGTCTTGATGCGTTCTCCCGTGTATCGGTCTTGGCAAGCCAGGCTATTTCTGTTGGGCATTTGACCGGGAATACCGGTTTTGTGTTGTTTGAAGCCAACCCGGAACAGGCGCCAGCATTGCTGCAAGAGATTCTGCTGGCCGTACCGGTACGGCAATCCGGCATCAGTGCTGCACATGATGGTTTTTCCTGTGCGCGTCAATGGTTGGCGCAGGCGCGACTGGCGGCATATTTTTCTCGTCGTGCTGCGCAGGGTACTGCTGCTGTGCGATCGGTTGGCGCTCCGACCGTGTGGATGCCGGGCGATCTGGTGGGGCGGCGCCGGTTGTGGACGGGGGTGGAACGGGATTCTGTGCAGGAAGAATATCTGTTACAGATTCGCTGGAAGGCAAGGCACGCTGTCCGACCTCAGCGTCGGTTGTCGGAGATGGCCTCGCATACATTGGCGGACGATGTCTGGCAATTGCAACAATTGGTAGAAAAAGAGCCCGTCTGGCAACGCAACCCACACACTTTGTTGAATGTGGGATTGGCCGTGCAAAATCTTTGTCATGCTGAATTACGGGAATGGCTGCGCATTGTCGGCGACCGTCCGTTTGCCGCGCAACTGGTGTTTCGGTTTTCCGAAGCAGCCGTGGCGACAAATTTGTCTGCGGTGATGAATTTTGTGCGGGTTACCCGCGATTACGGGTTTCGTTATTGCCTGAATGACGTAAGCAGCATTTACCATGATTTGACGTGGTTACGCCACTGGAAACCGGATATGCTCTGTTTGCCATCTTATTGGGTGAAACGGTTGCCGCATGCCGGTAATGTGCGGACATTGGTGCGTGATGTACAGGAAGTGGTCGTCGCCACGGGCATGACAATGCGGGCGCAGGCAGGAAATGAAGCCGAGTTTCTGGCCTTGCGGGCACTGGGCGTCAACTGGATCGCGCGGTGATGGCGTTATGTGGAATCGCTGATTCATTCCTCCATGAACCGAGTTGCGACCATGTGGGAATCAATCAGCGGTTCGTTACGGCCTACATACCCGGCAGCATCCCCTTCATCGATCGCATCATCTTGGCCAGTCCACCTTTTGACATCATTTTCATCATTTTCTGCGCTTGTTCAAACTGGGTGAGTAGACGGTTGACTTCCTGAACCGAAACGCCGGCACCCGTCGCAATGCGCCGTTTGCGCGATGCCTTGATAATTTCCGGTTTTTTGCGTTCCAGTGGTGTCATGGAATTGATGATGCCTTCAACGCGATTCACGGCTTTGTCGTCTGCACCAGCGGGCAAGTTCATGCCGGCTGTGCCTGGCAGTTTTTCCATCAATGCGGATATGCCGCCCATTTTACGCATTTGCTGGATTTGTGCCTTGAAATCATTCAGGTCAAAGCCTTTTCCACTACGCATCTTGTCGGCCAGACGAGCCGCTTCGGCTTGATCGACATTGCGTTGCGCGTCTTCAATCAGGGTCAGCACATCGCCCATATCGAGGATGCGGGAGGCCATGCGGTCGGGATAAAAGCGCTCCAATCCGTTCATTTTTTCGCCGGTGCCAACGAATTTGACGGGTTTTCCAGTGACGTGACGGACGGAAAGCGCTGCGCCACCGCGCGAGTCGCCATCCAGTTTGGTCAGGATGATGCCGGTCAGCGGGAGAGTGTCGTTAAAAGCCCGCGCGGTGTTGATTGCATCCTGCCCTTGCATGGCATCGACGACAAACAGGGTTTCGATGGGCTTGAGCGCTGTGTGCAGCGCGCTGATTTCGGCCATCATGGCTTCGTCGATACCAAGGCGCCCCGCAGTGTCGACTATTAGCACGTCATGGTAATGGCGGCGCGCCCAATCCTGTGCGGCGAGTGCGATATCCAGCGGTTTCTGGCTGGCGTCGGACGGGAACCAGTCGATATCCAGCTGTGCCGCCAGGGTTTTCAATTGCTCGATGGCGGCCGGACGATAAATATCACAACTTGCCAGCAGAACCTTTTTTTTGGCCTGTTTCAGTATGAGTGCCAGTTTGCCGCTACTGGTGGTTTTACCCGACCCTTGCAGGCCCGCCATCAGGATAATTGCAGGCGGTGTGGTAGCCAGATTCAGCTCACTGGTTTCATTGCCCATCAAACTGGTCAACTCGCTGTGCACTATGCCGATAAACGCTTGACCGGGTGTCAGGCTGGATAATACCTCGGCGCCAATGGCACGCTGTTTGACATTCTGAATGAAATCCTTGACTACGGGCAGCGCCACATCGGCCTCCAGCAAGGCCATGCGCACCTCGCGCAGCGCGTCCTGAATGTTGTTTTCACTAAGTTTTGCCTGTCCACGCAGGTTTTTGATAACGGATGAAAGTCGGGTGGTCAGATTTTCCAGCATAGATGTTTATCCAAAGTCTCGCCCATTTTGGCGCAAGATGTTGTACACTCCGGTTGTATTGTTCTGCTATTTTACCTCAGATGGTCACTGATTGGCTCTATTCCCTGACCGGTATTGCTTACCTTACGGTGGTCTGGCATTTCTGGCGCACGCGCTGGCACGGAAAACATCATTCCGTCGCCTGGGAATCTTATCTGCTTTTGCTGCCACTGGCGCTGCATTTTATTGTGTTGCGTCTGACACTGGTGTCGCCAGCAGGTCTGGAAATGGGGGTCGGGCACGCCATATCGCTGATTGCAGCCTTGACAGTGCTGATTTACTGGATGGCGAGCTTTCACATGCGCATGGAGGCACTGCACGTACCGATGGCTGCCATCGGCGCGGCATCGGTGGCGCTATCATGGTGGTTGCCATCCGATCGGTTGGTGGTCAATACACATGGTTTCATGTTCCGTCTGCACCTGTTGATTGCCATGTTGGCATACAGCCTGTTCACGATTGCTGCTTTGCAGGCATCACTGATGTCCGTGGCAGAAAAACGTTTGCATCATGTTGGGCAGCGTAATCTGTTATCGGGATTGCCGCCTTTGCTGACACTGGAAAATGTGTTGTTTCGGTTGATTGGTGTGGGGTTTGCTTTGTTGACGCTGACGTTGTTGACAGGAGTGATTTTTTCCGAGGAGCTATTCCATAAACCGGCCGTAATGAGCCATAAAGTGGTATTTGCCGCCTTGTCCTGGATAATTTATGCGCTGTTGTTGAGCGGTCGGCGCCTCTGGGGTTGGCGAGGGCGTGTTGCGGTACGCTGGACATGGATAGGTTTCGTCATGTTATTGCTGGCATATGTGGGCAGCCATTTTGTGCTTGAAGTCATTCTGCATCGTTCAGTCGGTGAATAAAGGAGAAATAGATTGAAATCCATCAAGGTTACTGATGTCGGTTCGTTGAAGAACGAGCTGAACAAATACAAGAAAGGCAAAAAACTCGGGATTGGGCAATTCAATCAGGCTGCCCGTTTGGCCTGGTTGGGTAAAATCGTCATGAGTGCGCTTGATCCGGAAGATAGCGATAACCGCGCCTGGTTGTTGTATGTACAACCATTGGAAGGTTTGGCGACCAATTTCATTGAAGTTGATGAGGAGTTGCTGACACAAATTCATATTCTGGATGCCGAACAAGGCTTGTATCTGACTGAAATTTTGCGTGATGGAATGGTCGCGCGTGCAAAAGAGTTTGAACGCTTGAACCAACGCGATTTTTATTTTGGCAAATTTTTCAAGTCGGATGAAAACAAGTCCGGCGAGCAAGCGTCGGATGGCGATGCATCGGCAGGAGACGCATCATCCAGCAATTGATCGCACGATGGATTGATTTGGGCAGATGCAGGGCGATTGATTATCACAGTACCTATGCCGGGGTGGCTGAATGCATGCAGGCCAATGATGCGCCTGTGGTCGTGTGGGGCATTACCGACAGCCATATTTGTCTCGGCCAACACCAGTCGCTGGCGCTGGAAATGAAACAGAACATCAACGTGCCGGTGCTTCGCCGCCCTTTGGGCGGCGGTGGTGTCTGGCTGGACGAACATCAGGTGTGTGTGGTGTTGGTTTCCCCCCGGGCATGGTTTCCCTCCCGCCCTTCGGCTTGGTACGCCCATGCATTGGCGCCGCTGTTGCAAGTGTGTCGCGATGCGGGTATGGGGGTTGAATTACACGAGCAGGATGTTGCATTGCACGGTGCCAAATTGGCGGGCAGTGGGGCCGCCACGATCGCACAGGCCGGATTGGTGGGCAGCAGCTTTGTGCTGCAATTTCCGGCGGCCGCATTTGCCGCCGCGGTGGCCGCACCTTCCGATGGGTTCAGAATATGGCTGGAACAAGCCTTGCGTCAGAACATGACCTGTTGGGCGGAACACACCGAAGTGCCGAACATCGATTGGTTGTCGATGTGTTATCGCCGTGCCGCCGCGATGGAATATGGTTGGCGCTGGAAACAGGATGTGCTGCGCGACGACGAACGTACGGCGCGCGAAACGTGGTACGAAGAGTTGCAACCGGATGAGTTGCCGACCCGGAAACTGGTGCCGCATGGCATCAAGGTGCGTGCCGACTGTTATCTGACTGAGCGAGAGTGGGACGGGCAGCGGATACGGGTGCTGACCAGAGATGGCATGATTGAACGCCTGTTTCTTGACACCCATCCGGACATTCCCGAATCCATTCTGGCTTCATCCGGTATCAGTGTTGCTGTGATCGGCGAGCAATTGCTCGCCTGGTGCTCTGCGGAACAAGCGCAGGTTTATGCGAGCCGGATTTTGGCAACGGCATGGTTCGGTGAAGAAAATTAAACAAGAATTTTTAAACAAGAATTTTATCGGATAAATTTTATCGGATCATGATGAGCAATAGGCGAAACGAAACATGACTGAATTAAGCATCGATGCACGGCGACGCCACAAAATGTTGTTGATGACGGACGATCAGGCATGGCGAAACGTCGTGCAACATACCTTGCCAGAAGGATGGGAGATGACCGCAACCACCGATCTGGACAGTCTGGGCGATTTTGCTCAACTATTGTTACACCGATTTATTTTTCTGGATCTGGATGCTGTCAGCGATACATTTGATCCGCAGGACGCCATTCGGCAAATACGCATGGACTGGATGCTGAACGTACCCATTTTCTGTTTTGGCGGCAGTGCCGATGAACGGGATTTGGCCCGCTCCAACCGGGCAGACCGTTTTTTTGAGCGGACAGAAGCGACTGAACGTCTATTGCAATTCTGCCAGCAATTCGGTTGGTGAAGGTGTGGGTAATATTCACGTTGATATTGGTGTTTCGCGATACCTGCG
Organism: Pseudomonadota bacterium; assembly: GCA_021790515.1. Taxonomy (GTDB): domain Bacteria; phylum Pseudomonadota; class Gammaproteobacteria; order Burkholderiales; family Sulfuriferulaceae; genus Sulfuriferula. Next base: position 474 of record JAJYHV010000019.1, on the reverse strand, counting down.
GCTATTGCTCGGTTTCATGCACGTGCTTGCCTTGCTGGCGCTGCTGTTGACATTTTCATCCGGCCCCATCCTGGCGATGGGATGCAGCCTGCTTGGCGCGAGCGCGTTATGGTATGACTGGCGATTACGTCATCCACAACTGACCGCCATTGAAGCTGGCCAACAGGGGTATCGCGTCTTCTGGCGCGGTGACTGGCACTCCGCCAAATTGCGTGAAGCGCTGATTACCGTACCGTTGACCATCATCCATTTTCAGCTGGCGCAACAACGCATTGATACCTTGTTGTTGCCTGACGCCGTAGATGACGACAGCTATCGCCGTCTACGCGTCTGGCTACGCTGGTCGCGCCAGGATAAATCCGGTGTGGACAGGCAACAAGAAGGGTTTTGACGTGCATGGACAACAATGGCATAATCGCAACCCACGCCGGCATAGCTCAGTTGGTAGAGCAGTTGATTTGTAATCATCAGGTC
>JAJYHV010000016.1 GCA_021790515.1 Pseudomonadota bacterium | reverse complement strand
GGCTGCAAATTCCAGCAATACGCTGGACGGAAATACTGGCACATTTGACGTGACCGCGCAGGCGAATGGTGATGCACTGACGCTGGCGGGATCGTACAACACCCTGACACAGACCGGCGGCGATGCCTATAGCAGCGTGTCGGTGACAGGGATGTACGATACGCTGACTCTGCTGAATCTGACGAGCACAGGTGTGGCGGTCGCTGTCAGCGGAAACAGCAATACGCTCAATCTTGACGGTAGTCCGATTACTGCCAGCAATGCCGGTTCGTTAACTGTGAACGGCAACGGCAACACGATAGATACAACCGGCACAACGTATCTGACGGTGAACGGCAATTCGAGCACGATTACCGGCAGCGGTATTTCTGCCTTGAATCTGTCCGGCAATGCGACACTGAGCGGGTCGAACGACATGGTAAACCTGGGTTCTGGCGTGACATTGACGGTAGCGAACGGCAGCAAGGACACGGTGACGGAGTCGCAGTATTACAAGACCGCGAACCTGATTGTGGACGGAGCCAATGCGAGCGACACGCTGGGCGGCTACTACGGCACATTTGACGTGACGGCGCGGGCGACTGGTGATGCGCTGACGCTGGCGGGATCGTACAATACGTTGACCCAAACGGGAGGCGATGCGTTCGGCAGCGTGTCGGTGACGGGATCGAGCGATACACTGACTCTGCTGAATCTGACGAGCACAGGTGTGGCGGTCGCTGTCAGCGGGAATTACAGCACACTCAATCTGGCCGGCGACACGGTGCATGCCGGCAACGTGAGCAACCTGACGGTGAACGGCAACGATAATACGATTGATACCAGTGGTGTCTCATATCTCACGGTGAACGGCAATTCGAGCATGATTACCGGCAGCGGTATTTCTGCCTTGAATCTGTCCGGCAATGCGACACTGAGCGGGTCGAACGACACGGTGAACGCGAAGTCTGGGGTGACGTTGACGGTGACGAGCGGCAGCAATGACACGGTAACGGAGTCGCAGTATTACAAGACCGCGAACCTGATTATGGACGGAGTCAATGCGAGCGACACGCTGGGCGGAAATACGGGCACATTTGACGTGACGGCGCGGGCGACTGGTGATGCGCTGACGCTGGCAGGATCATACAATACGTTGACCCAAACGGGAGGCGATGCGTTCGGCAGTGTATCGGTGACAGGGATGTACGATACGCTGAATCTGACCAGCACAGGTGTGGCGGTTGCAGTCAGCGGGAATTACAGCACACTCAATCTGGCTGGCGACACGGTGCATGCTGGCAACGTGAGCAGTTTGACGGTAAACGGCAACGGCAACACGATAGATACAACCGGCACAACGTACCTGACGGTGAAAGGCAATTCGAGCGTGATCGACGCGACGTCCGGACTGACGAACTTGACGGTAAATGGTGGATCAAGCACGATCACGGCGAGCGGTGTGACGGCCGTGAACCTGAGTGGCAATGCCACGCTGAACGGCTCGAATGACACAGCAAACCTGGGGTCTGGGGTAACGCTGACGGTGGCGAGCGGCAGCGGCAACACGGTGACGGAGTCGCAATACAACAAGACCGCGAACCTGATTGTGGACGGAGCCAATGCGAGCGACACGGTGGCCGGCTACGATGGCACGTTTGACGTGACCGCGCAGGCAACTGGCGATGCACTGACGCTGGCGGGTTACGACAACACGCTGACGCAGACTGGCGGCGATGCCTACGGTAGCGTGTCGGTGACGGGATTATCCGACACACTGAATCTGACCAGTGCAGGCGTGGTGGTTAATGTCAGCAGCAATTACAGTACACTCAATCTGGCTGGCGACACGGTGCATGCCGGCAACGTGAGCAGTTTGACGGTAAACGGCAACGGCAACACGATAGATACAACTGGCACAACGTACCTGACGGTGAAAGGCAATTCGAGCGTGATTGATGCGACGACTGGACTGACGAACCTGACGGTGAATGGCGGATCAAGCACGATCATAGCGAGTGGTGTGACCACGATGAACCTGTCCGGCAATGCCACGCTGAACGGCTCGAATGACACAGCAAACCTGGGGTCTGGGGTAACGCTGACGGTGGCGAGCGGCAGCGGCAATACGGTGACGGAGTCGCAGTACAACAAGATAGCGGGACTGATTGTGGACGGAGCCAACGTGAGCGACACGGTGGCCGGCTACGATGGCACGTTTGACGTGACGGCGCAGGCAACGGGCGCTGCGCTGACGCTGGCGGGTTACGACGACACGCTGACGCAGACTGGCGGCGATGCCTACGGTAGCGTGTCCGTGACCGGATCGAACGATACGCTGAACCTGACCAGTGCAGGCGTGGCGGTCAATGTCAGCAGCAATTACAGCACACTCGATCTGGCTGGTGACACGGTCAATGATAACAATGTCAGCGGATTGACCGTTGGCGGCAACAGCAACACGATCAACGTGACCGGGACGACGGGGCTGACGATAAACGGCGATTCGGACACGATCAACGCGACCGGTGTGACAGGACTCATCGTAAATGGCAATGCCACGCTGAACGGCTCGAATGACACAGCAAACCTGGGGTCTGGGGTAACGCTGACGGTGGCGAGCGGCAGTGGCAATACGGTGACAGAGTCGCAGTACAACAAGACAGCGGGACTGATTGTGGACGGAGCCAACGTGAGCGAGACAGTTGCCGGCTACGATGGCACGTTTGACGTGACCGCGCAGGCAACTGGCGCTGCACTGACGCTGGCGGGATACGGCAACACGCTGACGCAGACTGGCGGCAATGCCTACGGTAGCGTGTCCGTGACCGGATCGAACGATACGCTGAACCTGACCAGTGCAGGCGTGGCGGTCAATGTCAGCAGCAATTACAGTACACTCAATCTGGCTGGTGACACGGTGCATGCCGGCAACGTGAGCAGTTTGACGGTAAACGGCAACGGCAACACGATAGATACAACCGGCACAACGTACCTGACGGTGAAAGGCAATTCGAGCGTGATTGATGCGACGACTGGACTGACGAACCTGACGGTGAATGGCGGATCAAGCACGATCACAGCGAGTGGTGTGACCACGATGAACCTGTCCGGCAATGCCACGCTGAACGGCTCGAATGACACAGCAAACCTGGGGTCTGGGGTAACGCTGACGGTGGCGAGCGGCAGCGGCAACACGGTGACGGAGTCGCAGTACAACAAGATAGCGGGACTGATTGTGGACGGAGCCAACGCGAGCGACACGGTGGCCGGCTACGATGGCACGTTTGACGTGACGGCGCAGGCAACGGGCGCTGCGCTGACGCTGGCGGGTTACGACGACACGCTGACGCAGACTGGCGGCGATGCCTACGGTAGCGTGTCCGTGACCGGATCGAACGATACGCTGAACCTGACCAGTGCAGGCGTGGCGGTCAATGTCAGCAGCAATTACAGCACACTCGATCTGGCTGGTGACACGGTCAATGATAACAATGTCAGCGGATTGACCGTTGGCGGCAACAGCAACACGATCAACGTGACCGGGACGACGGGGCTGACGATAAACGGCGATTCGGACACGATCAACGCGACCGGTGTGACAGGACTCATCGTAAATGGCAATGCCACGCTGAACGGCTCGAATGACACAGCAAACCTGGGGTCTGGGGTAACGCTGACGGTGGCGAGCGGCAGTGGCAATACGGTGACAGAGTCGCAGTACAACAAGACAGCGGGACTGATTGTGGACGGAGCCAACGTGAGCGAGACAGTTGCCGGCTACTATGGCACGTTTGACGTGACCGCGCAGGCAACTGGCGATGCACTGACACTGGCGGGTTACGACAACACGCTGACGCAGACTGGCGGCGATGCGTTCAGCAGCGTGTCGGTGACGGGAACGAGCGACACACTGAATTTGACCAGTGCAGGCGTGGCGGTCAATGTCAGCAGCAATTACAGCACACTCAATCTGGCTGGTGATACGGTCAATGATAATAATGTCAGCGGATTGACCGTTGGCGGCAACGGCAACACGATCAATGTGACCGGGACGACGGGGCTGACGATAAACGGCGATTCGGACACGATCAACGCGACCGGCGTGACAGGACTCGTTGTCAATGGCAATGCTACGCTGAACGGCTCGAACAATGCGGTGAATATGGGTTCTGCCGCAACATTGGCTCTGGCCAATGGCAGCGGAGCTAATTCGTTTAGCGTTTCCAATGGCGCATCAGATACTTTGGCATTCGGTTCAGACGTGACATCTGACCAGCTCTGGTTCAGCCGTTCGGGCAATAACCTGCTTGTCACGGTTGACGGAACGTCGGAAACCGAGACGATAACCAACTGGTTTGACGGCGCGTATTATCAGATTGGAATTGTCAAGGATGGATCGGGTGACACGATCTCGGCAAGCGGCATCAATTCGCTCGTACAGGCGATGGCTTCAATGACGCCACCTCCATCGGGTCAAATGACGTTGAGCGCGACCCAGCAACAACAACTTGCTCCGGTGCTTGCCGCCAACTGGCACTGAATCTGGCAATATGAGTGAGTTGACTTCAGATCAGGCACAGCCGGAAACTGTGCCTGACAGTGGGTTGTGGGCGTTGCTTGCCATGGCGCAATTTCACCAGATTGCTGCTGATCAGGCTGCATTGCGCCATCAATTTGGCCATCAACCTTTTACGGCACAGACGATTCTGCTTGCTGCCGATTACCTCGGCATGAGCGCGAGGAGCGTGCAGCAACGACCGGAACGCTTGACTCATGCGCCGTTGCCCGCGGTGGCGCAGGATCGGGACGGGCGATTTTTTGTTGTCGCCCGGATCGGTTCTGCGGTGCCGAATACCGCTTCCGATCGTGTGCTGGTTCAGTATGCGGGCGAACAACCTTTGCTGCTTTCACTAACGGAACTGTTGAACCGATGGACAGGTGAATTGTTGTTGTTTTCCAGCAAAGCCAGTTTTGCAGGCAGTCTGGCCAGATTCGATTTCACATGGTTTATCCCGGCAATCGTCAAATATCGCAGTTTGCTGGGTGAAATCCTGCTTCTGTCGCTGGTGTTGCAGATGATTGGTCTTGTTTTGCCACTGTTTTTTCAGGTGGTCATGGACAAGGTGCTGGTGAATCGGGCGATGGATACGCTGGATGTGATTGTCATCGGTCTCGTCGTGGCCAACCTGTTCGATGTGCTGCTGACGGGTATTCGAACCTGGGTGTTTGCCCACACCAGCAGCAAGCTCGATGTTGAACTTGGCGCGCGCCTGTTCAGGCATTTGCTTGGGCTGCCGCTGGCCTATTTTCAGGCACGGCGTGTAGGAGATTCGGTGGCCCGTATCCGGGAACTGGAAAATATCCGCTCGTTCCTGACCGGTAACGCTATGACGCTGGTGCTGGATGTGGCGTTTTCCGTCGTTTTCCTGGCGGTCATGTTCTGGTACAGCGTCAAGCTGACGCTGATCGTGATTGCATCGTTTCCGTTGTACATCCTGCTTTCGGTAGCTTTTACTCCGGCCATCAGGGTGCGACTGGACGAGAAATTCAACCGGGGCGCTGAAAACCAGTCCTTTCTGGTCGAAACCATCAGTGGCATCGATACGATCAAGGCGATGGCTGTTGAACCGGGATGGGTGAAACGCTGGGATCAGCAACTCGCCGGTTATGTATCGGCCGGATTGTCGGTGACGAACGTGGCGACATTCGCCAGCAACGGGGTGCAACTGGTCAGCAAACTGGTGACTGCCGCCATCCTCTGGTTTGGCGCCAGAGCCGTCATCGATCAGCAGCTTACTGTTGGTGGGCTGGTGGCGTTCAATATGCTTGCCGGGCAGGTGTCCAGCCCCGTGTTGCGGTTGGCGCAGATGTGGAACGACTTCCAGCAGGTGGGTGTATCGATGGGGCGGCTGGGCGATATTCTCAACGCCCATCCTGAAGTGGCAGGCAATAAAACCCGTCTGCCACGTTTGACGGGCTCCATCGAGTTTGATCAGGTTTCGTTCCGTTACCGTCCCGACTCCGCTGATGTATTGCGTGCGGTATCCCTCAAGATCAATCCCGGAGAGATTATCGGGATTGTCGGGCGGTCGGGGTCAGGCAAAAGTACGCTGACACGGCTGGTTCAACGTCTGTACGTTCCGGATCGTGGGAGAGTCCTGATCGACGGCCAGGATATTTCGGTGATCGATACGGCATCCCTGCGACAACAGATCGGCGTGGTATTACAGGAGAACGTGCTGTTCAACCGTTCGGTACGGGATAACATTGCCCTGGGAAACCCGGCTTTGCCAATCGAAGCCATCATCGAGGCTGCCACCCTTGCCGGCGCTCATGAATTCATCTGTGAGTTGCCAGAAGGATATGACACCATGGTCGGCGAACACGGCACGGGGCTGTCTGGCGGACAGCGACAGCGTATCGCGATTGCACGGGCATTGATCAGCAATCCACGCATCCTGATTTTCGATGAAGCGACCAGTGCGCTGGATTATGAGTCGGAGAGCATCATCCAGGCTAATATGCGCAAGATCTGCTCCGGGCGAACAGTCCTCATCATCGCCCATCGCCTTTCTTCGGTGCGGGATGCCAACCGGATCGTGGTGATGGATCGTGGCCAGATCGCAGAAATCGGCACTCACAATGAGCTGATACACCACCCTCAAGGAATATACGCACATTTGTATGCCCTGCAACAGGGGATAGTCAGAGAGGCCGCATGAATCTCAGGCATCGGCTGCAAGCCTGGCTCGAACTGCTGGGGCGGTATGTCCATGCGTTTCGATTCTGGTGGCGCAAAAGACATGAAATGGCTCTGCCCGAACTTCGTGCCCATGAAGCCGAATTTTTGCCGGCCGCGCTCGCGTTGCAACACAAACCCGTGTCCCCCACAGCACGCTGGGTGGCAAGGTTGCTTGTGCTGTTGCTGGCCATTCTGCTGCTCTGGTCGATGTTCGGGCATATCGATATTACGGTGGATGCCCAGGGAAAAATTATTCCCGATGGGCAAACCAAGGTGATTACTGCCGTTCAGGTTGCGACAGTCAGAGCCATTCTCGTCAAGGACGGCCAGCAGGTACAGGCGGGACAGCCTTTGGTCATACTGGATTCGCGTGCCTTAGAGAACGAACATGCAAAAGATTGGGGTGACTGGCAGATGGCTGCGCTGCAGATGGCCGGATCACAAGCCTTGATTGGTTCCATACAGACCGGTCGGCCACCACAAATGCCACAAGTGGCGGAAGTCCCGCATGGCCTGTGGGATGAGGCTGCCACACACCTGCAGGGTCAATGGGCCGATTTTGTCGCCAAACGCGATAGGCTGAATGCTGATATTGCCCGGTTTGCTACTGCCCTGCCAATTGCAAAACATATCGCCGAGGATTATGCCTTGCTGGCTGAAACCAAAGATGTGGCTCAAACGGATGCGCTCACCAAAAAACAGGCAGAGGTGGATTTGCAGGGCCAATTTGACTCTGCTCGTATGCAGCTTGCTGCTCTGGTTGCAGAAACCCGCAAAAACGCCGAGGACGATTTGGCGCAGGCCACCAAGGAGGCCGCAGATGCGCAGGCCGATGCGGCAAAGGTTCAGGCCGAGATCAATCAACTTGTGTTGCGCTCGCCGGTTGCCGGTACAGTGCAGCAGATGCAGGTGCATACGGTCGGCGCTGCAGTTCCGGCAGCGCAGGCGTTGATGCAGATCGTGCCACAAAACAATTCTGTGACGATGGAAGCGATGCTTGCCGACAAGGATGTGGGTTTCGTTCATGTGGGACAAAATGCCGAAGTCAAAATTGACGCTTTCGATTACACCAAATACGGAACTGTTCCGGCTAAAGTCAGCGTGCTGGCGCGTGACGCTGTCGAGGATCAGAAAAAAGGTTTGCAGTACACGGTACGCGTGGTTTTGTTGCGGCCCGCGATGGACGTGGATGGCGTAATACGTTCGCTGGATCCCGGCATGTCCGGGACCGTGGAAATCCGGACGGGGCGGCGACGGTTGATCGAGTATTTTCTTTCGCCCCTGATACGGCATACGGCTGAGAGCCTGCATGAGCGATAAATGACAGATTATAAAATGCTCAGGGCGTTGATCTGCTTATTGGTTGCGCTGCCATGCTGCATTGGCAGGAGTTGGGCCGGGTCTTTGGAAGCGACTCCACTGACAGCCGATCAACCGGGCATTTTGCATCGCCTCGCAAGTGATCCGCTTCTGGCGCAGCCGGAAAGTTTGACCAACGGGCGAGCATTGCCCGGAGACGTCGTACCCACGCCATGCCCGTCGCAGGTTGATTTGAGCAAACCCTTGTCGCTTGCTGGGGCGGTTGATTTGGCACTGTGCAATAATCCACAGCTTCGCGACACCTGGGCACAGATCAAGATACAGGTTGCACAGGTCGGACAGGCACGGTCCGCGTATCTGCCAACCCTTTCCGCGCAGGTCAGTGAACTCAACAATCGCACGGTGTATCCCGGTTTTTCCTCAGCCAACAATACAACGCAAGGTCATATGACTTATGCGTCCCTGAACTGGCTGTTGTTCGATTTTGGCGGTCGGTCGGCTAACCTGGAAGCGTCTGATGATGCATTGAAAGCCGCGATCGATGATCATGATGCCGAGCTGCAAAAGCTTTTGGGAGAAGTTGTCTCTGATTATTTCAACGCCATGGCAGCCCAAGCGAAGGTCGAGGCCAGCAAACAGGCGGAAGAACTGGCACGCAGGATCGAAGACAGCGCAAACAGAAAATTACAGCACGGAACCGGAGATCGCGCCGATCTGACTCAGTCCCAGACCGCTGCCGCGAAGGCAGAACTGACCCTTGCACACGATACTGGCGAGCGAGACAAGATGCTGGCCGAACTGGTTTACGCGCTGGGTCTGACACCCGGAACAAATATTGTTTTGCCCGAACTTGCCAAGCCGGACAGATCCGTAGGGATAAAGGCCTTGCTGGAATGGGTGCGATTTGCAAAACACAACCACCCTGCGATTCGCGCTGCACGCGAGCAGTGGACATCTGCTCAGGCTAAAGTGCGCAGCGCCCGGTCCGACGGATTGCCAAGCCTGAGTTTCGTCACGACATTTGACCAGAACGGTTATCCGAATCAGGGATTGCAACCCATCCAGAATAACATCACCACTATTGGTATGACGCTGAATGTACCGATCTTTGACGGGTTCATGCAACATTACAAGATTGATGAAGCAAAAGCGCGTGCGAATGTTGCACAAGCGCAAATGCAGGATACCGAGCACCAGATACTCAAACAAGTGGTGACCGCTTATGGTGATGCCGTTATGGCATTTGATTCCATCGATGCATCCGGAAAATTGCTGGAAAGCGCGCAAGTCGGAATGGAATCAGCCCAAAACCGGTATGACCATGGTGTTGGCACCATGATTGAATTGCTGACAGCTCAATCAGCCCTTGCCGACGCCAGCCAGCAATGGGTGCAAAGCCTGGCGCAGTGGGAGGCTGGCAGACTGGAATTGCTTGCTGCCAGCGGTATATTGGGGCATGCGGCGTTGGAAGGATTGCAAGATAAGAAATAATCCAAAAATCAAGACGGGCATTTCAAACGCTGCATCACTCCACCCGACAAATCGGATTTTTTGGCATGCGCATCACCCATTGATTGAAAATACGTTCTGCCTGTGGCAGCGCGCATGGCTAGGCGAGGGAGTAAGGATTTGGTCACACCGTCAAGTTGATGGCGCCGCAATTCGTGAAGCCTATGTGAAGACACGAACAAGAACGATGCAGCGGATGCGATCTGCGAAGCAATAACCAGGCCGGGCATGTTTTGCTCGTTTCCAACGTGGCGATTGCGACCAAATCTGGTGCTCGCGTGTCTGCATGGCTTGGTGTCAAAGTCTCGGCTACGACCTTCGTCGTCCGGCTCGCGATCATCGCGATTTTGTCCGCTTTGCTCCTCATGGAGGAGTGAATTGGCGTTTCCTTAGCGCCCCGATCGCATGGCGTCGAAAAATTCCGCATTGTTTTTGGTGGCTTTGACCTTGTCGAGCAGGAATTCCATGGCGTCCAGGTCGTCCATCGGGTACAGCAGTTTGCGTAGTATCCAGATCTTTTGCAGGATGTCGCTCTTGAGCAGCAATTCTTCCCTGCGTGTGCCGGAGCGGTTGACGTTGATGGCTGGGTATAGGCGTTTTTCTGCCATGCGTCGGTCAAGATGGATTTCCATGTTGCCGGTGCCCTTGAATTCTTCGAAAATCACATCGTCCATGCGGCTGCCCGTATCTACCAGTGCGGTAGCAATGATGGTGAGCGAGCCGCCTTCTTCGATATTGCGCGCGGCGCCGAAAAAGCGTTTTGGCCGTTGCAGTGCGTTCGCATCCACACCGCCTGTGAGCACTTTGCCGGAAGAGGGGATGACGGTATTGTACGCGCGGGCCAGACGGGTGATGGAATCGAGCAGGATGACCACATCTTTTTTGTGTTCGACCAGCCTTTTGGCTTTTTCAATGACCATTTCGGCGACTTGAACGTGGCGGGTGGCGGGTTCGTCAAAAGTGGACGCTACCACTTCGCCGCGCACTGAGCGCATCATTTCGGTGACTTCTTCCGGACGCTCGTCAATGAGCAGCACAATCATGATGACGTCAGGATGGTTGCTGGTGATGGCGTGCGCAATGTGTTGCAACATCACTGTCTTGCCCGATTTCGGGCTGGCGACCAGCAAACCACGCTGTCCCTTGCCAATTGGTGCAATCATGTCGATGACCCGGCCGGTGATGTTTTCTTCGGCGCGGATGTCGCGTTCCAGCAGCAATGGGTTGGTGGGATGTAGTGGCGTGAGGTTTTCAAACAGGATTTTGTTTTTGGCGTTTTCCGGTGGTTCGTTGTTGACGCGATCCACTTTGACCAGTGCGAAATAACGCTCCCCTTCTTTGGGAATGCGGATTTCGCCGTCGATGGAATCCCCCGTATGCAGATTGAAGCGACGCACTTGTGAAGGGGAAACATAAATGTCGTCAGGGCTGGCCAGATAGGATGTATCAGGTGAGCGCAGAAAGCCAAAACCGTCCGGCAATACTTCCAGCGTGCCTTCGCCAAAGATGCTGACCCCTTTTTTAGCCTGATTTTTCAGCAGGGCAAAGATCAGTTCTTGTTTGCGCAGGCGGTTGGCACCTTCAATGCCATTGGTCGTGGCCATTTCTACCAGTTCGGTAACGTGCAGTTGTTTCAGGTCGGATAGGTGCATACGGGAACATACCCCTGATGGGGATAAAAAAACAGGAGGTGCGCCAGACTCGGTGGCGTTCAGAACAACTGTAACAGATGTTGGCGGGAGTCCGGGCGCGGGTTGTTATCGGGTGTGAGCCTGACTGTCATTCAGCTTATCTGAATCAGATATTGCTGTCAACAAAAGCGGTTAATTGGGACTTGGACAAGGCTCCCACCTTGGTGGCTTCTACGTTACCATTTTTAAAAAGCATTAATGTTGGGATGCCACGGATACCATATTTGGGTGGTGTGGACTGATTTTCATCGATATTCAGTTTGGCGACCTTGAGGCGCCCTGAGTATTCTTTGGCTACTTCATCCAGAATGGGGGCAATCATTTTGCAGGGACCGCACCAGTCTGCCCAATAATCGACGATGACGGGCAGGGGAGATTGCAGCACTTCCTGTTCAAAGGTGTCATCACTAACGTGAAAAATGTGTTCGCTCATGGAATCCTCTTGAATTGACGATTTGAATGGATGATCTGGATTGACGGTGTTACCAACCGGAAAGGGCGAGTGTACGTTTATCGGCGTGGTTCATCAACATGGTTCATCAACATGGTTCATCGATACGGTTGTTCATGGTTATCGACATGGATATTTGCGATGGTTTTTGTCGGACGCAAATCTATGGTTTGACACATGGTCTGATACAATGGCGCAATTGTGCCTGACGTTGGCGCAGGATGCAAGTGTCTCTAAAGAAACAAACGATTAATTCTCGCGTGCTCGCTTCGCCGACCTCCTTGGCATCGTAGTCCCGGCTACGACCTTCGTCGTTCGACTCGCGATCATCGCGATTTGGTCTGCTTTGCTCCTCGTGGAGGAGTTAATCAGCGCTTCTTTAACGCTTCTTTGAAATGAGGTATGGCTTGGATAGTCTTTCGCAACAACTCTGGCAACGCACACAACGGGTGGTTTGGCATCCCTGTACCCAGATGAAGCAGCAGCAGGCGACGCCACCGCTGGCGGTAGTTCGGGGTGAGGGTGTCTGGCTGTATGATGGCGATGGCAAACGTTATCTGGATGCCATTTCATCGTGGTGGGTCAATTTGTTTGGCCATGCTCATCCGGTCATCAATGCTGCGTTGCACGATCAACTGGAACAAATTGCGCATGTGATGCTGGCGGGTTGTACCCATGAACCGGTGGTCAGGTTGTCGGAACAGTTGACACGCCTGTCAGGTTTGGCGCACGTTTTTTATGCGTCGGATGGTGCTTCTGCAACGGAAATCGCGTTAAAAATGAGTTTTCATTATTGGCGAAATGTTGGCAAACCGGATAAAACGCGGTTTGTCAGTCTGCGCAACGGATATCATGGCGAAACGCTGGGTGCGCTGGCAGTAACGGACGTGGCAATTTTCAAAACGGTTTACGCGCCGTTGCTGCAAAGTTCATGGCAGGTGATGAGCCCGGACTGGCGGTTGGCGGAGGCCGGTGAATCTGCCGAGGCGTATGCCCGGCGAGCCGCGCAGGAATTGGGCGTATATTTGGCGCAGCATCAGCAAACAGTCGCAGCGGTGATTCTGGAGCCTTTGGTGCAGTGCGCTGCAGGCATGGCCATGTATCACCCGACATACTTGCGCGAAGTGCGAGCGCTGTGCAATCAGTATTCGGTACATCTGATTGCGGATGAAATTGCGGTTGGCTTCGGCCGTACCGGTACGTTGTTTGCCTGTGAGCAAGCCGGTGTCACGCCGGATTTGATGTGTTTGTCCAAGGGTATCACGGCAGGTTATTTGCCGCTGTCCGCTGTATTGGCGACCGAAGAGATTTATGCAGCGTTTTATGCTGACGATATGGCGCATGCCTTTTTACATTCGCATTCGTATACCGGCAATCCACTGGCTTGCCGCGCTGCCATTGCCAGCCTGGGTTTATTTGAGAGTGAGCACGTGCTGACGGAAAACCGTCGCCGTGGTGATGTGCTGGATCGTTTGGCCGAACCATTGCGGCAGCACCCTCGGGTACGGCATTTTCGTCGTCTGGGCATGATTTGGGCTTTTGATGTCATGAATGTGGCGCAGGATTTTGCCCAGCAATTTTATCGTGCAGCGTTGCAGGAGGGTTTGCTGTTACGGCCGATTGGCAATACGGTGTATTTCATGCCGCCATATATCGTAGAAGAAGCTGATTTGGCATATCTGGTCGCCGGTACGGTCAAGGCGCTGGAACGGACATGACAGATGACAGATTAAGCATGGCGCATCCTTGCCCGTCGCAGCGCAGGTAACCGCTTCGGCTACCGTGCCAGTCGGGTAATACCCAGCGTTCACAGGCATGGTCATCGACCGTGAATGTGTGGTGTGCGGGGCGGTGGGTATGGCCGTGTATCAGGCGAGGGTAGTTGTGTTCGCGTAGCAGGGCGGCGACGCTTTGCTGGTTGACGTCCATGATGGCGTCACTTTTTTCGTGGGTCGCAGCCATGCTTTGCTGTCTGGCCGAGGCCGCAAGCGTTGCGCGGCTGGCCAATGACTGGACAAGAAATTGTTGCTGCCATGCCGGATTGCGTACCTGGGCGCGAAAGCGTTGATAGGCAAGGTCATCTGTGCAGAGGGTGTCGCCATGCAGCAGCAGGCTGGGCGTGCCACACAGGTCGATGGGGGCAATATCCGGCAACAGGGTCATGTGGCAGCGCTGGCAGAATGTTTCCTGGAGTAAAAAATCCCGGTTGCCATGTTGTAACCAGAGTTGTGTGCCCGTATCGCTCAACTGACGTAATAGCTGGCAGACGTGTCGTGCCAGTTGCCGGTAAGCCATCAGGGCGTTGTCGGGTGTGTTGACGGGCAGGTCGAGGATATCGTCACCCAGCCAGTATTCAAACAAATCGCCCAGTATGTACAGATGTTGTGCAGAAGGAGCGATGTGGGTGACGAACCAGGTAAACTGCTGCACCGTCTCGGGTTGCTGTGGCGAGAGGTGCAGGTCAGCGATGAATAAGCTGGTCGAACTCACCCGGTGATGACTTCGGCGCGTTCAATCATGACGTCTTCGACTGGGACATCCTGATGTCCGGCACGGCTGCCGGTTTTGACGCCTTTGATTTTATCGACGATGTCTTGTCCCTCGGTGACGCGACCAAATACACAATAGCCCCAACCTTGCATATTGGGCGCGGTAAAATTCAGAAAGCTGTTGTCTTTCACATTGATGAAAAATTGTGCCGTTGCCGAGTGGGGATCAGAGGTGCGTGCCATGGCAACAGTGTAGCGGTCGTTGGTCAAGCCATTGGTGGCTTCGTTTTCAATTGGTGCCTGGGCGGGCTTTTGTTTCATGCCGGGTTCGAAACCACCGCCCTGAATCATGAAACCGTCGATGACGCGGTGAAAAATGGTGTTGTCGTAAAAACCGCTGTTGACATAATTCAGAAAATTGGCCACGGTTTTGGGCGCTTTTTCGGTGTCGAGGGTAAGGGTGATGGGACCGAAGTTGGTGTGTAGTCTGACCATGGCAATTTCCTTGGAATGAATGAAGTCGGGGTTAAAATGAGTCTGAGGGAATGCAGTCAAAAAACCATTGGTTTCCTGGTATATCTGTGTTGCACGACGCGGCGATTTTCGGTGTGATGGCTGCGCAATTCATGAAAATCAATCTTTGGTTTTGGTGACATATTCGGCAACAATTTTCCATTGTTCGTCATGCTGTGTCCAGTACAGATGTTTGTGTGTGACGTCCGACAGATTGTTGCTCGAATAGTCCTGCATGAAATCAGCAAGATATAGGTTTTTTTGTCCAGGATAGGCATACAGGCTCATGCGTTCGAATTTGACCTGAATCCAGCGTTTTCCATTGTTGATTTGTCGTTTTTCTGCCAGCCAGCGCGAGTAGGGCTTGTCGCCGGCGGTAAAGTCATCGGCGTAATGGCTGGCGTAATGGTTGATGTTGAGGCTTTCCCAGTCATGCTGCCAATCGGAGATTTGTTGCGCGAATTGCGTCCGGCGTTCGATGGCGGTTTCAGGACTGATCCAGTTGATGTGGTCGGTGATGACGACGATGGTATTTTGGGGGCTTAATTTTGCCGATAGCGTTTCCAGATCGTTGTTGTTTAATACCACGCAGCCATCGCTCGCGTGTGGCGGGCGACTGAAGGTGCCGGTAAAGGTGCCGTGCAGCCAGATGCCATGGCCGCTTTTATGCAGGCGTTCGTCCCAGTCGTTGGGAAAATTCAACGGGAAAGCTTCCGGTCCATAAATGGCGGTGAGTGCATGGCTGTGCAGGCGTCCGGTGATGCGGTAAATTCCTAACGGCGTGCGGTCGTCGCCTTCCCGTTGTTTGATGGCGCCATTTTTGCCGATGCTGACGTAAAAATCAGCCAGATAATGAGGCAGGCCGTTTTGGTTTTCAAACAGATAAAGCCGGGAGGTGCTGGTGTCAACCAGCAGCACCTGCCGGACATCGTCGGCCAGTTGCAGGACGTTGTCTGGCACGCTGTTGATGGGCGGTGGTTGCAGAATGGTGTCCAACCGGGCGCGGGCTTCAGCGCGTAGATCATTCAGCTGGATATTGCGGGCAGGCGAGTTGCTGGAAGTGTTGCCGAAGGTGTCCAGCGCTTGTGCGTGAGCCAGCAGCAGGTCACCTTGCATGAGTTGCGCCAGACGGAAGTTTGGTTGCAGGCGCAGCAGGGTTTCAATGCTTTGTAATGCCGCGTCCAGTTTTCCTTGCTGCAAGGCATGTACGGCATTGGCCAGTAATTGCTCCCGCCGGTTGAGAGGGTGGACGTTTGTGACGGACGAGGCTATTGGCAGGTCATCTGCCTTGGCGCTGATGACAAGTCCGTTTGGCAGGAGGCTGGCGACGAGAGCGAGCAGAGTCAGCCAGCGGGTAATGTGTTGTAGGTGGATCAATGGGATTGCTCGGAAATAATCAACCATTTACCCTGTATCAGGGCAAATTTCAGCACCTTCTGTTCAGTGGTATCGAGCCGGTCAGAGCGATAATGTTCAGTGAAGCTTGCGCTGGCGTGTTGCATGTCGCTGTAATCGATGACCGGATCAGAGAGTTTGATCTGAATGTATTTGGGGGTAGTGATACGGTTGCGGCGCAATGCCACCCATTTGTCATGCGACAGGTAGGCGGTGGCATAATTCGGCGCGTAGGCAGCCAGATAATTGTCTGGCTGCTGGCTTGACCAGGCTTTGGCCCAGTCGTTCACGGCGGTGATGATGGCAGCATCGCGTTTGTTGGGCTGGTTGCCACTATTTGGCGTCTGGGTTGGAGAGGGGGCTGTGGCTGTTTTCGGATTGGTGTCGATGGGTTTGGCGGGTTTGCTCGTTTTGCCGCTGCAATCGGTTTGTGCGGCATCCGGGTTGAAAATTTCCTTGATAAGCGCCAGTTTGGTGTGGACATTGGTGTTGCCGGTATCCAGTTGCAGCGCTTTGTTGTAGGCAAGTGATGCCATTTTGGCGTAGATGTCGCCCAGATTTTCGTGTGCCACGGCGTAGCTGGGGTGGGTATGAATGGCCATTTCCAGCGCGTTGCGCGCTTGCTCATATTTACCTTGTGCGGCGTAGAGCACGGCAAGGTTGTTATAGGGTTCGGGCAATTCGGGGTAGTCTTCCGTCAGTTTTGTAAATACGGCGATGGCTTCATCAGTTTTATTTTGTTCGGTCAGAATAAGCCCTTTGAGAAAGCGTGCTTGCGCATCTTTCGGGTGAGTGGCAATCCAGCCATTGATGGTGGTTAGCGCTTGCGGATACTGCCCTTGCCGGAACAGGGTTTCACTGGTTTGCAGACCCGAATCAGACGCGGTCTGGTTGTTTGGCGAACCGACAGATTGTCCTGCGGCCATCGTGTTCTGCAGGTAAACGGCAAGGGTGGTTGCGATGGCAGTCGCCAGGGCGACGGAAAGGAGGGAGCGTTTCACTGTGTTATACTCAATCTGTTATCGATTAGAGTCATGATTCTAGCAAGAATCTGGTCTGATTCAAACTGTTTGACATGTTTGGGAATGTTCGTGTTAGCTATTTATAATTCTTTGGGGCGCGAGAAACAGCCTTTTGTCGCCATCGTGCCGGGATACGTTGGCCTGTATGTATGCGGTATGACCGTGTACGATGATTGTCATATTGGTCACGCGCGCGTTATGGTGGCGTTCGATGTGATTGTGCGCTGGCTGCGTGCTGTCGGTTTTGTGGTCAATTATGTACGCAACATCACCGATGTTGACGATAAAATCATCCATCGTGCGGCAGAGAAGAACGAATCCATTTCGGCGCTGACCGAGCGCTATATTGCCCGCATGCACGCCGACGCGGCCGCGCTGGGCGTGTTGCCGCCCGATGCCGAGCCGCGTGCGACCCATTACGTACCGCAGATGGTGGCATTGATTCAGACCTTGCTGAATCGAGGATTGGCTTATCTGGCTGACAATGGTGATGTGTATTATTCGGTGCGTGATTTTCCGGCATACGGCAAGTTGTCCGGCAAATCATTGGACGATTTACGCGCCGGCGAGCGGGTGGAAGTGGACGTTCACAAGCGGGATGCGCTGGATTTCGTTCTCTGGAAAGCGGCCAAGGCCGGTGAACCTGCCTGGGATGCGCCGTGGGGGAGCGGTCGCCCGGGTTGGCATATTGAATGTTCTGCCATGAGCGAGACGTTGTTGTCACCCCATTTCGATCTGCATGGTGGGGGGCAGGATTTGCAATTTCCCCACCATGAAAATGAAATTGCGCAGTCGGAGGGCGCGCACGGTTGTGTGATGGCGAATTATTGGATACACAATGGTTTCGTACGGGTGGATAATGAAAAAATGTCCAAATCGCTGGGTAATTTCTTTACCATCCGGGAAGTGTTTTCTCGTTTTGATGCGGAAACCGTGCGTTTTTTTATCGCACGCACGCACTATCGCAGCCCGTTGAATTATGCCGATGTGCATCTGGATGATGCGCGTCAATCGCTAAATCGTTTGTATATTGCACTGCGCGATGTTCCACCGGCGCCTTTGGCGCAGGTGGATTGGCAACAACCGGAAGCGGCACAGTTCAAGGCCGCCATGGATGATGACTTCAATACGCCGCTGGCAATGGCGGTGTTGTTTGATTTGGCGACACAGGTGCATAAAAAACGTGATGCAGCACTGTCGGGGTTGTTGAAGGCATTGGCTGGCGTGTTGGGTTTTCTGCAACAGGACCCGCAACAACATTTACAACAATTGACTGGATGCCCCTTGCAGGAGAGTGACATCATGGCACACATTGCACAGCGTCAGGTGGCAAGGTTGGCGAAAGATTATACCACTGCAGATGCCGTGCGACAGCAGTTGCTGGCTGCAGGTATTGTGCTTGAGGACAGCGTTCAGGGGACCACCTGGCGACGTTCATGATGCGCGGGCGATGCAAGAAAGCCAGAAGTCAAGCCGGCCCGAATGCCGGACAGGTGCGTGGACCGGTACAGGTTGCCTTCTCGCGTTCCATTGATCCAATTTTGCTGATAGATGCTTCGATTACCCGTATGGCTGTAGCTGAAAAAGTGACGGGTGCCAAAACCAAAACCGATTACGAAGCATGGGAAAGTAAGCAGGAAGAAGATTCGCTCCGCACCCGACCGCAAGATTAAAAATGCCATTGTCGAAATCAAGCATTGCGAGGGATTGACCGGTTCGCTCAGAACATTTGCAGATTATGTTGTTGAGACGTATTGTGATCGCCTTCCCGCTGGTGTTGAACTGTTAACTCTGGCTTGATGTGATTTGTTGATATGTTCCGGAAATTTTAATTAGAATTGGTTCTTTTGCCGTTAATCCCTAAGGAAGCGCTGATTAATTTCCACTCGGTCGCCCGCCAAGCCCTGTCCTGCCGTGCATGTTTTGCACGTTTTCAACGTGGCGGTTGCAACCAAATTGCGCACTCGCTTCGCCGATCTCCTTGGTATCGTCGTCTCGGCTACGACCTTCGTCGTTCGACACGCGATCATCGCAATTTGGTCTGCTTTGCTCCTCGTGGAGGAATAAATCAGCGCTTCCTTATGGTTCTTGTTAAAAGATTTTAAGGGAAAACCACTTATGGATCAGAAGGATGTGGAGCAAAAGCCGAGGGGCGGGGATGGGAAAACCTTTACTCTACGGTTTTGGATGGGTTTTGTGTTGGCATTTGTTGTGTATCGGCTTGTGGCAAATAATCCTTTGGGGTTCTTTGCAGCTTATCTTCGTTATACATTAATCGTCCTTTTTTCTTTAATGGCGTTGGGTATGTTTGTACGTAACAAAACAAATCAACAATTGATGATAATTAATAAACTCCTGCAAAAATTTAATATTTTTTTTGATAGGATAAAATTGTTACTGATGGGATTTGTGCTTGGTTTTATGATTTGGTCATTTGTATTTTACATTATTCCTCGAATGAAAATTGTTCATATGCAGCGTATTCATCAGATGCAGCAAGTTCACCGAAATTCAATTTCAGGAGATAAGTAAGGTCATAGCTGATATGGTACGGGAATTCAGTTCGTATTGATGAATCAACAACTCATGGGAGATGAACATGCCGTCGTTTAGTCAAAGTCAACTGCAAATTCTGCTCGTTTACTTTCATGGGATTGATGATGGAGGATGTGGCTATGCAGCAGAGTGAAACACAGTCTAAAGCAGTAAAGGTAGACGATAAAATCCATTCTTCAAATTCTTTATAGGGGTTGTACTGTCGTGTATCGTGTATTTTTTTGAGCGAAACGATCCCATCGGATTTTTTATAGAATTCAAAAATTATGCGCTGTTAATATTTTTGCCCCTAATTGCATTACTTTTTTCTTGAAGGACAAAACCAATAAATATCTAAGAAAATTAGATGCCCTGAATAAAAAATTTGCGGAGCAAGTTCTTAGCGGACAATCTAACGTATTCTTGGGATTTGTACTTGGGTACATGTGCTGCGTGTATATATTCGTAATTTTCCCTATGATGGAAGTACAGCACATGCAACGTGTCCAGCAACTGCAACAGATGCAACACACAAAAATTTAACTTTTAGAGGTAAATGATGGCAACCACGCTTCACCACTCTAAAAAATATGCGGTTCAACAAACATGGAAGGAAAACCAGAAAATGCCCAGCGCCAAATTAGCTAAACGTTTGTCATTTCTGACTATGTCCGCCATGTCCATTGGTTTAACTATTGGCGTTGGCTTTTCACTTGCCGCACCCGTTCTACCCACCCTACAACAAGCGATGCGTTTGCTGTATGGCCCGGCCTACACCAAACCTGGATCAGTAGTCTCGACCAGCGATCCGCAGGGTGTACGTTACAATAAGCCGACGGACTATCGGCATACCATTGTTGAGTTCGTTACCCCCTGGGCTTCACAGACAGTTTCGCTCGGTAACAAATCCTACTTTATCGCCACTGGACAGGGGTATGCGCTCGCAGACCCATCCAATCCATCGGCTGCTGCCCATTATCAATCAGCCTACATCTCTGCCATCTGGTTTGTGTTAGAAGGGGATCGCTGGGTCGTTGCGGGCAAGCAACAGAACCTCACCGCAGATGGCACGTTTGGCCGGGTTGGCGGCAAACCAGGCGCACCGTTTTATCGAACCATACCGTTAGGCCAGAGTGTCTTGCTTGTTGCCGGGGAACAGAGCGTTATGTATCAAGGGACTAGCTCAAAGTGGTATCCGGTCTATCGCTTTGATACACGAGGCATACGAGCTCTGGGCGCTCTCCCCAGTGGCGGGGACAATACGAACGCTATGCAACCGCCTGTAATTTCTTTTACGGGGAAGATCATAGGTGCGAAGGAAACCCCTGGTCATGCTCCAGTTTTCACAATCTCCTATACGGGAACAACTGTTCTGAATGGCCATCCTGCCGAACTTGCCAACGTGAAGTGCTCGTTCGTTTATCGTCAGCAAATTGCATCGCAAAGTATTCCACAACGCTCGCCTTCGACCACGCCCGAGTGCGAAGCGATCGTGGCCAGCGGCAGATTCTGAACCTGTCTGTAGCCACATCCGTTTACTACGCCGCCAGATGAGGCTGTGGAGAGTTTCGTAAAACAGCGTGTATCATATCAAGCCATGGGTGACATCGCTTCTCCTCGAAGCGGGTTTCCCGTGCTTGCCTGAAATCCGTACATGGCGAACATGAAGGGAAAATTAACCATGAACCATAAGAACGCCGGCATTTGCACCAAAGGGTTGCTTGGCTTAGTGTTGTTGGGTTGTGGCATCCTGACTACAGTCACTGCACTAACGATACCTGCCTTTGCCCATGCAAGCGAAACTGCTGATCCAGTAAAACAGTTTGCCGGTCGATTTAGTAAGCACTTTCCCAATAGCGATATCGATGGCCACAGATATTGGAGTGACAATGTCGTCGAAATCGTGCCGGTAAGCACCAATGCGGCATATTTTCGTATTCATCTGGAATTTTATAATGGACATGCATGCAGCCTTTCTGGCGTCGCGCAGGCCAGTGGTTCTGGCTTGCGCTATCAGACCGTGATACCGGTTTATGACTTTAGCAGCAGGGGCATGAAAAATGGCCAATGCGTGCTGCAAATCAGCAAACAGGATAACCACCTGTTGTTGAAAGAGCTCGACCCGGATATGGGTTGCAAGTACAACTATTGCGGCACGAGGGGCGAGTTTGACGGCGTAACCTTGCCCTGGAAGAGCCACCGCAGCATTAGCTATATGCAAAAACTCAAGACGTCGAATGAATATCGGGATGCATTGAAACGATGGCAGAACCGGTAATTATCGCGCACAGGGGAGGATGATGATGCGATTGGGCGCATTTGAAATAAAAATTAACCCGCTTGGAAAACCTGCCTGGATCTGGAGCAAGATTCTTGCGGCTCTTACTATAGGTTTTTTTATTTATGGCCTGATCCAGACGCACGGGATGCTCAGTTATCGGACTGAGTATGTCAAATTGATTCCTCGACAAAGCCAATTGATTTCCTATGGGCCGGTGTATATGGCCACACGGCTTACCAGAACGGGGCCCATGGTGTCATTTTATGGCCAAAATGGCGAAACCCTTTTTTCAGAAAAGTTTTTTAGCATTCCCATTAATAATGTTTTGGCCCTGGTTAAAGAATACACAGGGCGACCCATTGCCATTTTATGGATTTATAAGGGGAATCCATCGCGCCTGGTTTGGGAAGTGGATGTTAATAACGAAAGAATTTTGGATTTAAAACAGGCAATTAATGAATACAAAATTGATGATTCTTTTGGGTATGGTGATCTTTGGGCTTCTTTAATATTTGCGATTTGGTTCGTGGTTTCAATTTTTGAGGTGGAGCGCGCCCGACCAGTTAGCTAAGGAAGCGCTGATTAACTCCTCCACGAGGAGCAAAGCAGACCAAATTGCGATGATTGCGAGTCGAACGACGAAGGTCGTAGCCGAGACTACGATGCCAAGGAGGTCGGCGAAGCGAGCGCGTTAAAAAATTGCAGGTGCCGCTGCATCATCTGTGCGGTGTGGTGTGCCAGGGAAATATTATGTTGTCTCCGGCACTGATGTATCATGACAGTGTATGTACCGCCAGCGCGGCTATGATGTAGCGCCCGCCCTTCGGTGTGGGCGAGAATTGAAACCTTTACGGCATGACAGAAGCCATGCCGCGACAAGAACAGACTGAAGCTTGTTCAGCCTGTGGTTTTTGTGTCGAGAATTTCGGCCTCCACCTGTACCCATAAATCGCCTTTGTGCAGGATTTTCTCTAGCGTGAGCTGGATAGGCGGCCCCCCGGGTTCTTGATTGAATTGGTAATTTTTCCCTTGCGCATAGTTGGCAATGTCCAGCAGCAAGGTGAAGCGGCCACGCAAGACGGGGCTGGTCAGGATGGCATGACAGGCGTTGTTTTTGGTTGTTGTTCCAGGCGACATTTGTTTCGAGGATGCCTGATCGGGGTTGGTTTGCAGCGCGTTCAGCAATGCTGGCGTGAGGTTGCGGGACAGAATTTCCAGTCCGGCCATGGCACCGGATTGCTGGTTTTTAATGAGGCGACGGACAATACAGGCGCTCCAGCCTGACGTGGATTCGGTATTGCGTACGCCAATCAGGCTGCCCAAGCGTAACCATTGACCGGCTTCTGCCGGGTAATGAACCAGATACCCGTCGTTGCTGGTGTTTTCGGTTTCCCAATTGCTGGTGAGCGTGGGGATTTCCATGGCCTGTACAATTTCCTGTTGGCGATTTCGTGTGTTGCTGGTGACAAAGCCATACATTTTCAGGTCGAGCAGTTCCTGATAGGACGATTTGTGGTCGATGCCAAGGGACTGTGTCGGAGACGACTGTTTTTTGATGGTGGTATACAGGTCGGACAGGCCATGCACGACCGATAATTGTTGCCGGGATTTGACTCGTATGTCGCGCCGCAGTTTGCCAATTTCGTGTGGATGCCACTGTTTTTCGGCATAGGTGAGTGCGGCGAGCAGTTTTTGTCGCTGAGTCAATACCGGGGAGGGAACGGTTGCTTTGGGCAAGGTCAGTTCGTTGCGCGTGCGTTGCAGTTGTATCAGCAGGCTGGACATGTCCCAGGCGCGGGTGGTGGTGGTCCAGGTTTGTGGCGTGACGGGGAGCGCTGCATGCGCTTCAGCCAGGTCGTTATAGTAGTGATGGCGGGCCGTGTTGGGCGATTTTTCCAGAATGAGTGCTTGTGCGTGTTCCAGTAGCCAGTTGTCCAGCACGTCGATTTGATCGACGGTGAGTGCGCCGGGATGTGACAGCGCGAGAATCTCGGCACGCAACATCAGACCGCCACAACGCCAGAGATGGTCATCGTAGGCGGGAGTAGGTTGATTTTCGAAACCGTTCTGTTCGGCAGTCAGGTAGAGTTCGTGTAATAGCTGCCACAGCGCACCGTCTGGAGAATCGTAACGCAGGAATCGCCATTTGAAGGCATTGCCCAGATTGTAGAGCGCCCGGGTGCACAGGCGGGCGAGCAAGGGGTCGGGAGCGCGCAACTCCGGGTGTGCCGTCATGGCCTTCAAGTGATCCAGATAGACGCTGCTGATGTTGATGTACCAGGCATAAATGGCGTTCCATAACCGATGTTCGACCATTTGCGACATGCGCGGGCTGTTCAGGTATTGCAGGCAAAGGGTGGTTTGCAGTGTTTGCGCATAATGATCCAGCGCATCAATGGCTTCCAGCCGCTGCAATTCACTTTTCTGGTTGGTTTGTGCGTTGTGCAGTGCCGCCAGTTTTTCGACGATTTGTTGATGCTGGGTGTTGATGTCCTGAGCGGACAGACTGTCCAGCCATTGTTGTGCCGCTCTGCGGTTATCCGGCACCCCATCACCGGATTTCCCTGCGCTAAACAGTGATTTTATATTGAACATGGTTGCAGGCTCCCCGCCCCGATATTATGCGCTCATGACGTGCGTTTTATGTATTTTTTATTTGTTGTGCTACCCATTCTGTAACAGAGTCGAGGGCGTGAGCAAGCTGACCGACATCATTTCCGCCACCTTGCGCCATGTCAGCGCGACCGCCACCTTTGCCGCCAAGTTGTTCTGCCACGAATCCGGTCAACTGACCGGCATGGATGGCTTTGTCGCTACTACCTGCCACCAGACTGATTTTTTGTTCGTCATTGATGGCGGCGAGCACGATGACGCAGGCGCCAAGTCTGGATTTGAGCTGATCGAGCGATTCACGCAGCAATCTGGCATCGACATGCGCCATGCGTGCGCTGATCACGCGCAATTTACCGACGGTT
Source organism: Pseudomonadota bacterium (assembly GCA_021790515.1). GTDB lineage: Bacteria > Pseudomonadota > Gammaproteobacteria > Burkholderiales > Sulfuriferulaceae > Sulfuriferula. Next base: position 35,491 of record JAJYHV010000016.1, on the reverse strand, counting down.
TTGGCCTGAGCGATCAGCGCATCCATTTGGTTCATTGCCAGTGTTGTCTTGAGAGAGAAGATGGTTTTGTCTTGCTCGGCTGTTTGTTGCAGTAGTTGATTGGTGCGCGTCAGCAGGTCACTGGCAGGAGTTTTGAGCTGTGCTGATACCCGATCCAGCAGTTGTCGCTGTTGTTGTAAGTACTCAATGGCGGCTTCGCCCGTCAGGGCTTCGATGCGGCGAATTCCGCCCGCAACCCCGGATTCGCTGGTGATGGCAAACAGGCCGATATCGCCGGTACGCTGGGTGTGGGTGCCGCCGCATAGTTCCATGGAAAAATCACCCATGGCGATGACGCGTACTTCATCACCATATTTTTCACCGAACAGGGCCATGGCGCCACGGCGCACGGCGTCGTCATACGAGGATGTTTCGCTCGATACGGGCAGGTTGCGGCGAATTTCCATATTCACTTGCCGTTCGATGGCGTTGCATTGTTCTGCATCGAGTGGCGATGGGTGCGAGAAGTCGAAACGCAGTCGCTGGGCGTCCACCAGCGAGCCTTTCTGGTGAACATGGTTGCCCAGAATATTGCGCAGCGCGGCGTGCAGCAGATGGGTCGCGCTGTGGTTGGCGGCGGCGCGTTGCCGATGGGTGACGTTGACACTGGCGGTGACAGTATCGCCAGTGCGCAGGATGCCGCGTTGCAGGCGGCCGGAATGACCGAACACCTGGCTGCGGATTTTTTGGGTGTCATCAACGTCAAACAGGCCGTGTTGTCCATGCAGAAGGCCTTGGTCGCCTGCCTGTCCGCCGGATTCGGCATAAAACGGCGTTTGATCGAGAACGATGACGGCGTGATCGCTGTCAGTCAGCACGTCGACGGGTGTTCCATTGACGTAGATGGCCAGAATGGTGGCAGGCGTTTCCAGCGTGGTATAGCCTTCAAAGCGGGTGTCGTCGCCTTCGAAGGCCGGTAGTTTATCCAGCGAAAATTTGCTGGCGTGGCGCGCCCGTTCGCGTTGCGCCGCCATCGCGGCATCAAAACCGTTCGTGTCGACACGAAAGCCGCGTTCGCGACCGATGTCAGCGGTCAAATCAAGCGGAAAGCCGTAAGTGTCGTAGAGTTTGAATGCTGTTTCGCCATCGAGCATGCCGTCTTTCGGTATGGCCTGTTCCAGAATCGCCATGCCATGCTCCAGCGTCTGTGCAAAACGGACTTCTTCCTGTTGCAAGGTTTGTGCGACACGTTCGCGGGCTGCAACCAGTTCGGGATAAGCGTGCCCCATGACATCGGCGAGGTCTTCCACCAGCAGATGAAAAAACGGTTGGGTCTGTCCTAACTGGTAGCCGTGGCGAATGGCGCGGCGGATGATGCGGCGCAAAACATAGCCGCGGCCTTCGTTGCCGGGAATAACCCCGTCAGCAATCAGGAAGGCGCAGGCGCGAATATGGTCGGCGATGACTTTGAGCGAGTTGTGGTCAAGTTCGTTGCAATCGGTGACGCGCGCGGCAGCCCGAATGAGGGCTTGAAACAGGTCGATGTCATAGTTGCTGTGTACGCCTTGCAATACGGCCGAAATACGCTCCAACCCCATTCCGGTATCGACCGATGGTTTGGGCAGCGGGTGCAAGGTGCCGGTTTCGTCTCGGTTGAACTGCATGAAGACGATATTCCAGATTTCGATGTAGCGGTCGCCATCTTCGTCGGGCGAACCGGGCGGACCGCCAGCGACATCTTCGCCATGGTCGTAGAAAATTTCTGTGCAAGGGCCACAGGGTCCCGTGTCGCCCATTTGCCAGAAGTTGTCGGAACCGCCGCCCGGTTTGTCGCCGATGCGGATGACGCGGTGAGCAGGGATACCAATACGGTCAGTCCATAAAGCGTACGCTTCGTCGTCATTGTGGTAGACAGTGATCCACAATTTTTCGGCGGGTAGTTGCATTTCGACTGTCAGAAACTCCCAGGCAAAATGGATGGCGTCAGTTTTGAAGTAATCGCCAAAACTGAAATTGCCAAGCATTTCGAAAAATGTATGGTGACGGGCAGTATAGCCGACATTTTCCAGATCGTTGTGTTTGCCGCCGGCGCGCACGCAACGCTGGGCGCTGGCGGCGCGCCGGTAAGGCCGGATGTCGCGGCCGAGGAAAACGTCTTTGAATTGCACCATGCCAGCGTTGGTGAACAGCAGCGTCGGATCATTGCCGGGAATCAAAGAGCTGGAGGCCACGACAGTATGTTGGTGACGAGAGAAAAAATCCAGAAAACGCTGACGAATTTCACTGCTGTTCATGTTGTAATGAAGCCTGTTGGTATGAAGACAATGCCTGTATTCTAGCAGGCTGTGGCGGTAGCGTCATTATTGCCGGCGCTGTGTGGTCGCGATCTTTCCGATTTGGCTCGCTTTGCTCATCATGTGGGAATGAATCAGTGCGTCCCATGGGGTATGATGTCGATTTTGGCGCGTGTGTTCAGGGCATGCTGTCAGTCGACAGCGTATTATGGAGCAGGATGGTGTATGGCAGCATATTTTCTGGAGCAGGTGCGGTTTCTGGTGGGGTTGTTTGCCATTCTGAATCCGCTGGGTGCGATTCCCGTTGTATTGAGTATGGCTGCCGATCGGCATGGCGATGACATGCGGCAGATCGCCCGCAAGACGGCGCTGGCGGTCACGGTCATTTTGTTGCTGTCCATCTGGGCAGGCGACGGTTTGTTGGGTTTTTTTGGTATCGGTATTCCAGCGTTCCGGGTGGCTGGCGGTTTGCTGGTGTTGTTGATTGCGGTGGCGATGTTTCATGCCCGCATCAGTCCGGCACGCCATACTGCTGATGAAAGTATCGAGGCCGAATCGAAAGCCGATATTTCCGTGGTGCCGTTGGCGATTCCTTTGTTGGCAGGGCCGGGTGCCATCAGTCTGGTCATTGTGGATGCACACCAGGCCGCTGGTTGGCTGGAAAAAATGTTGTTCAGCGTTTCCTGTCTGCTGGTCGGGGTCGTCATCTGGTGGGTGTTGCGTCTGGCCGAGCCAATCGGCAGGCGCTTGGGTACTTCCGGGTTGAATATCGCCACGCGGGTAATGGGCTTGATTCTTGCCGCGATGGCGGTGCAATTCATGGCAGACGGGTTGCGGATGCTGTTGCCGGGGTTGGCATGAGCGCTCAGGTGATTGCATCAACGCAGAATGTTTATTTTCGCAAGCTGAAAACGCTGGCTGACTCGGCGTCCGCTCGCCACGAACAGGGCAAAACCTTGCTCGATGGCGAGCATTTACTGGAAGCCTGGCTTGCAGGTGGGCGGGTGTTGCAGCAGATTCTGGTGGCGGATACCGAATTGGAGACTTACTGGCAGACGCGTTGTCCGACAGTGCCGGTTCAGCGTCTGGCACCTCATCTGTTGTCAGCGTTGTCACCGGTCAAGACGCCGACCGGGGTGATGGCGCTGGTGGAAATTCCAGTCCCATCACGTTCTGCACGATTTGGTGTGTTGTTGGAGCGTATTCAGGATCCGGGCAATCTGGGTGCCATGTTGCGTAGTGCGGCGGCGGCGGGAGTGGACACGGTCTGGTTGTCAGAAGGTTGCGCGGATGTCTGGTCGCCCAAGGTGTTGCGCGGCGGTATGGGGGCGCATGTCCATCTTGCGTTGGTGGTAGACGCGGATTTGTGCATGGTGACCAAGACTTTCCCTGGGGTGGTCTATGCTACGTCACCCGCAGTACCGCAATCTTTGTTTGATGTGGATTTAACCGACACGGTCGCGTTTGCTTTCGGCAATGAGGGTTCTGGATTGACGCCCGCTTTGCAGGCAGCGATTGCGCATGTCATCTCCATTCCGATGCCGGGGCAGATGGAATCGCTCAATGCGGCGGCGGCTCTCGCCGTTTGTCTGTTTGAACGAGTCAGGCAGCAGGAAAATGCTCGCACCTGATTTTGTTGGGAATAGATGCGAAATCGGCATATATCGTTTACCATTTTTTCGCTCCGCTTCCCTTTGTTTTGTCTGTTCAGGAATCGCTGATTCGCCCCGACCGTGACATGACGGAATACAGGGTGGAATAAATTGCTGATTCCTTCGGTCAGTGTTGCTGGCCTGCCGGTTTGTTTTTTCGTTATTTCTTTTTTTCTGGCATTTGTTTCTTTCTTTGTTATCTCTCTCCGTCGTTATGTCACACCAACTTGTTGGTGTAGCTGGATTATTTCTGCAACCTTGCTTGACCCTCTATCAATTGTTGTTTATAGTGGAGAAAAGTGGTATTTTGTGGTAAAAAGTGGGAGAATACGCGGTAACGCGAGGAGGGGGAGAACATGTTTCGTGGGGTGACCACATTGAGTCTGGATACCAAAGGACGGCTGATGGTGCCGGCACGGTATCGGGACGCGCTGGCCGAGCAAGGCGATGGCCGCGTGGTGGTGACGGTTGACCCCAGCGAATGTCTGTTGTTGTTCCCGTTGTTGGAATGGGAGCCCATCGAGAAAAAATTGAACAGCCTGTCCAGCTTCAATCCGCAAACCCGGAGTCTGCAGCGTTTGCTGGTGGGTAATGCGGCGGACCTGGAGCTGGATGCTGCCGGGCGAATTTTGTTGCCCGCCATGTTGCGCGAGTTTGCCGCGCTGGACAAGAGCGTGGTGATGGTGGGGCAAGGCGCGAAATTCGAGCTGTGGAATGAGGCGAGATGGCAGGCGCAGATGGACGTCGCGCTGGCGTTCAAACATGGTGAAATGCCTGCCGAGCTGGCTGGTTTCTCATTGTGAGTGATGTGTTGCGACACGAAACCGTGCTGTGCGAGCAGGCGGTTGGTGCGCTGAATGTGCGGGCAGATGGTGTGTATGTCGATGCAACGTTTGGTCGTGGTGGACACAGCGTACTCATTTTGCGCCAGTTGAGTGCGGCGGGTCGGTTGATTGCGCTGGATCGTGATCCGCAGGCAGTGGCTGTGGGTGAGCAGTGGCAGGATGAGCGGTTTGTGATGTGTCATGCCAATTTTTCCGAACTGGCAGTTGTGTTGGGGCAGATGGGCGTGGCGCAGGTGGATGGGGTGTTGATGGATTTGGGGGTGTCTTCACCACAATTGGACGATGCCGGGCGAGGGTTCAGTTTTCGTCACGACGCACCGCTGGACATGCGCATGGATACGACAGCGGGTGAGACGGCGGCACAGTGGTTGGCACATGCCGGTGAACAGGAATTGAAAGAGGTAATTTGGCGCTATGGTGAAGAGCGGTATGCTGGGCCGATTGCAAGGGCGATTGTGGAAAAACGCGTGCGCCAACCGATTGTTGGCACAGGGGAGTTGGCGCGGCTGGTCGCCAGCGTCGTGCCAGGTCGTGAGGCCGGCAAGGATCCGGCGACACGTACTTTCCAGGCTATACGGATTCATGTCAACGGTGAACTTGAAGCGTTAGCGTCGGGATTGACTCAGGCAGCCGATGCGTTGTTGCCGGGAGGGCGATTGGTCGTCATTGCGTTTCATTCGCTGGAGGATCGCATGGTGAAGCGTTTTATGCGTGAACGCAGTTCTGCGCCGCAGTTGCCTTGGCGCCTGCCGGTGCGTGCGGCGGACATCCCGACGCCTCGCATGCGTCTGGTCGGACGGGCGCTGCGGGCCGATGAGGCTGAAGTGGCACGGAATCCGCGCGCACGCAGCGCCATTATGCGTGTGCTGGAAGCAATGTGATGCGAGTACAGATCGTATTGTTGCTGGCGGTGATTGGTAGTGCGTTGGCTGTGGTGAACAGCCAGCATCAGGCGCACAAAGTGTTCATTGCTTTGCAACAGGCAGAGTGGCAGCAGCGGCAACTCGAAGAAGAGTGGGGGAGGTTGCAGTTGGAGCAAAGCACGTGGGCGATGCACGCACGGGTAGGAAAAATTGCCGGCGACAAGCTGCAGATGCAGCTGCCGGATGCCCGTCAAGAGCGGATGGTGTTCGCACCCCACGCTTTGGTGACACGCCCATGATGCCGCGTATGGGTCGTCCTGCCGGACATTTGCTGGTGCTGCATTTAAAGGAATGGCGTAGCACATTGTTGTTGGGGGTTTTGCTGGCCTGGCTGGCGGCATTGGGGGTGCGGGCAATGTATTTGCAGGTATGGCACCAACCTTTTTTGCAGCGCAAAGGGGACGCAATGACCAGTCGCGTCATGGCCTTGCCTGCACACCGTGGCATGGTCAGCGACCGTCATGGTGAGGTGCTGGCCATCAGCACGCCAGTGGAATCATTGTGGTTCAATCCGTCAGATGATTCGCTCGACGCAGGGCAGGTTGCTCGCCTGTCGGCCGTTTTGCATATGCCGATAACGGAATTGCGCCACAAGCTGGCAGATACGGATCATGATTTTGTGTGGATCAAACGTCGCTTGCCACCGGATGAGGCTGCTGCGGTGACACGTTTGTCAATTCCCGGCTTGTCATTGGCGCGTGAGTACCGGCGGTATTATCCGATGGCTGATTTGTTGGGCGCAGTGCTCGGTTTTACTGGTATGGATGACAATGGCCAAGAGGGTTTGGAGCTGGGTTTGCAAAGCCGGCTGGCGGGCAGGGATGGCAGTCATCGGGTGCTGATTGACCGGCATGGGGATGTGATTGAGGATGTGCAAAGCATTCTTGCCCCGAAACCAGGGCAGGATGTGCAACTGGCGCTGGATATGCGGTTGCAGTATGTCGCCGCACGGGCACTGGAAGCGGCGGTGACCGCGAACAAGGCAAAATCAGGGTCACTGGTCATGCTGGACGCCAAAACAGGTGAAGTTTTGGCCATGGTGAATGTGCCCTCATTCAATCCCAATAATTTGTCTGGCACGCAAGCCTGGGTACGGCGTAATCGCGTCATCACGGATGAGTACGAGCCGGGATCAACCCTGAAGCCGATTGCGTTGACCGCCGCGCTCGATGCGGGGGAGATTCGTCCGGATACGCAAATTGATACTTCACCGGGTAAATGGCAAGTAGGTAATCGCTGGATTCATGATGCGCATCCGGAAGGGGTGCTGACGGTGGAGCAAATCATAGAAAAGTCGAGCAACGTCGGCGCATCGAAAATCATTCTGGGCTTGCAGCCGGCGTATTTTTGGCAAAAATTGCACGATGCCGGGTTTGGTTCAATACCAGTCACGGATTTTCCCGGTGCGGTAAGTGGCAGTGTGCGGCCGTGGCAACATTGGCATCCTATTGAACAGGCCACCATGTCATATGGCAATGGCATTTCGGTCAGTCTGCTGCAACTGGCCAGAGCGTATACCGTCTTTACGAATCATGGCATGTTGAAACCGATCAGTCTGGTGAAACTTCCCGGTGAAGCGCCTGCTGGCGAGCGGGTGTTTTCCGCCCGAAGTGCGGATGAAATGGCGCAGATGTTGACGAAAGTCGTGACAAAAGACGGGACTGCGCCGCAGGCAGCGCTCGATGATTATACCGATGCCGGCAAAACCGGAACGGCGCATATACCGGATCATGGTGGTTACGCGGCCAACCGGTATGTGGCTTCTTTTATCGGTTTTGCGCCGGCGAACAATCCTCGTTTGATTTTGGCAGTGGCCGTGATGGAACCCTCATCTGGTCAGTATTATGGTGGCAGCGTGGCCGGTCCGGTGTTTCATCAGGTGATGGAAGACAGTTTGCATTTGTTGAATGTCCCGCCCGATAAAGCGCTGACGATAAAAACCGCTGCCGGAGTGGCAAGAGGCAAGGAGGGCGGAACATGATGGCTGCCCCGTTTTTTGCCCGGCAAGATGCCGCGACCATTGTTGCGGCGTTGCTGCATCAAGGGGGGCGGGCAGAAGGTATCAGCAGTGATAGCCGGCAAGTGCGATCGGGCATGCTGTTTGCGGCATATCCGGGTTTGCGTCAGGACGGGCGTCGCTATATTGCCGCTGCATTGGCAGCAGGTGCGTCAGGCGTGGTGTGGGAGGCGGCAGATTTTATCTGGCCGGTGGAGTTTTCTGCTGTACCAAATGTGCCGGTGACAGGTTTGAAATCACGGCTGGGTGAGTTGGCCGCTTATGTGTATGGCGATGCCTCGCAGGATTTGTGGATGGTTGGTGTGACCGGAACCAACGGCAAGACTTCGTGCACGCACTGGCTGGCGCGGGCAATGAATGGTGTGGCGCGTAAAACGGCGGTTATGGGGACGCTGGGTAATGGCTTGCCGGATGCATTGCAGCAAACGGGTAATACCACGCCGGATGCGGCAGTGGTGCAGCAAACTTTGGCTGCGTTTCGGCAGCAAGGGGTGGTTGCTGTGGCGATGGAAGTGTCGTCTGAGGGCCTGGATCAGGGACGGGTCGATGCTGTGCAGTTTGATGTCGCGGTGTTGACCAATTTGACGCGAGATCATCTGGATTATCATGGCGATATGGCAAATTATGCCGCGGCGAAGGCGCGTTTGTTTGATTGGTCTGGCCTGGCGTATGCGATTGTGAATCGGGACGATGCATTCGGGCGGAAGTTGCTGGCACGCCCTGCTGCGGGTGTGCAAAGATTGGCCTATGGTCTGGATGATGGCGTGGCTGGCGAATCGAAGGCCGATGTGCACGGACATGGCATACGGATTGCCGGTGACGGATTGGTCATGCAAGTGGATACGCCGTGGGGAAGCAGCGAGATTCAGGCGCCGGTGTTGGGAAAATTCAATGCCAGTAATTTGCTGGCCGTGTTGGGTGTGTTGTTGGTGAGTGGAATAACGTTGACTGAAGCGGCAAAACAGATCGCTTTGCTGCATCCGCCTGCCGGCCGCATGCAGACATTGGGCGGGGGGAGTGAACCTTTGGTGGTGGTTGATTATGCGCATACGCCGGATGCGCTGGAGCAGGCATTGTTGACTTTGCGTGCATTGACGCCGGGTACGCTGTGGTGTGTGCTGGGTTGTGGCGGCGACCGGGATATGGGTAAACGTTCTTTGATGGGTGAGGTGGCGTCGCGTTTGGCAGATCGTGCGGTGCTGACGGCAGATAATCCGCGTTCCGAACAGGTGCTGGACATTATTGCGGATATGCGAGCCGGAATGACAGGAGATGAAACAGTGGAGCCCGATCGGCGGGCGGCCATTTTTAGCGCGATCACGCAGGCGCGGGCTGGTGACGTGGTGTTGATTGCCGGCAAGGGGCATGAAGATTATCAAGAAATTGCTGGTGTGAGATATCCGTTCCGGGACGTGTCTGTAGCGCAGGAAGCCTTGGCGTGCAAAGTAGTGGAGCAGCAATCATGATGTGCATGATGGATACGGCCGCATTGGCGATAGGCGGTATCGTGCGCGGTGAATCCGTGGCGTTTGCCCGCGTGGTGACGGATAGCCGGGCTGTGCAGCCGGGCGATTTGTTCGTTGCCTTGCACGGAGAGCATTTCGATGGGCATGCGTATGTTCAGACTGCGTGCAGTGCCGGTGCTGTGGCGGTTATGGTCGATGATGAAAAAGCCATTGGTGATTGTCCGGCGATTGTGGTCGATGATACACGGTTGGCGCTGGGACGACTGGCTGCCTGGTGGCGACAGGTATCGGGCACACGCATTGTGGCGATTACCGGCAGCAGCGGCAAGACGACGGTAAAGGAGATGCTGGCCAGTATTGCGCGTAGCGCGCTGGGTAGCGAACAGGTGCTGGCGACGCAGGGTAATTTGAATAATGACATTGGTGTGCCGCTGACCTTGCTTGGTTTGCGCGCAGAACATCGTATCGGTGTGATTGAAATGGGCATGAATCATGCCGGTGAAATCGACCGGTTGGTGAGAATGGCAGATCCGGATGTCGTGCTGATTAATAACGCTGGCAGTGCGCATTTGGGGTTGCTTGGTTCGCATGAGGCTGTGGCGCGTGCCAAGGGCGAAATTGTTGCTGGCGCTGGAGAGCAGGCGGTGGTGGTGCTCAACGGTGATGATCGGTTTGTCGGTCTGTGGCGTGAACTGGCACAGGAACGCCAGTTATTGCATTTTGCACGGTTTGTCGAGGCGGATATTGTGGGGCGGGCGCAGACAGATATCGATGGCAGTTATTTGCAGATTGCCACCCCGACTGGCGAAATGTCGCTGAGATTGTCGTTGCCGGGCGAACATAATGTGATGAATGCGTTGGCAGCCACGGCAGGGGCAGTAGCACTGGGACTGCCTTTGGCAGCAGTGCGGGCGGGGTTGTCTGCCATGCAGGCGCCCAAGGGCAGGATGCAGCATAAACGCGCGTTGTACGGCGCTTGCCTGTTGGATGATACCTATAATGCGAATCCGGAATCGGTGCGGGCAGCGATTTTGACGCTCGCTGCCCGACCGGGCAAGCGCGTGCTGGTATTAGGAGATATGGGTGAATTGGGCGATGCGGCAGAACGGGCGCATCGGGAAGTGGGCGAGTTTGCCCGGTCCAACGGAATCGATGTGCTGTTGGCAACCGGGTCGATGAGTTTGCAAGCGGTCGCGGCCTTTGGGGCGCAGGGGCAGCATTTCATGGATATGGATGCGTTGGTTCAGGCTGTACAGCCAATATTGGCGGCGGATGTCACGGTGCTGGTCAAAGGTTCGCGTTTCATGCAGATGGAACGCGTAGTGGCACAGATTGAGGAGCAGAGCTGATGTTGTTGTGGCTGTTTCAATCGTTGTCGGTGGATGTGCGAGCCTTCAATGTATTCAATTACATCACCTTGCGCGCGGTGTTGGCGTCGCTTACATCACTGGGTATTTCGTTTTTGGTGGGTCCATGGATGATTCGACGGTTGACTGTTTTGAAGATAGGTCAGTCGGTTCGCGATGATGGTCCAAAAACACATTTGGTGAAATCAGGCACGCCGACCATGGGCGGCGCACTGATATTGGTGTCGATTGTGGTATCGACCTTGTTGTGGGGAGATTTGGCGAATCATTATGTCTGGGTTGTGCTGTTGACCACGTTGGGGTTTGGGGTCATCGGTTGGGTAGATGATTATCGCAAGGTCGTGCATCGCAATCCGAAAGGATTGTCGGCCAAAGCCAAGTATTTCTGGCAGTCGTTATTGGGTATTGGTGCCGCGCTATACATTGCCTATTCGACACAGTTGCCCGCACAAACCGAGCTTATCGTCCCCTTTTTCAAGCATGTTGCCATTCCGTTGGGAACGTTGGGTTTTGTGGTGTTGACCTATTTTGTCATTGTAGGTACCAGCAATGCGGTAAATCTGACCGATGGGCTGGATGGACTGGCAATTTTGCCAACGGTGATGGTGGCGTCCGCGCTGTCTGTGTTTGCGTATGTTGCGGGACATGCGGTGTTTTCGCACTATCTGGGCGAACCGCATATTCCCGGAGCGGGTGAACTGGCTGTGTTGTGTGCAGCGGTTGCTGGCGCCGGTCTTGCGTTTCTATGGTTTAACGCTTATCCGGCAGAAGTATTCATGGGGGATGTCGGTGCGCTGGCGTTGGGCGCCGCGTTGGGAACGGTTGCGGTTATCGTGCGGCAGGAAATTGTGCTGTTTGTGATGGGTGGTGTGTTCGTGGTGGAAACCTTGTCGGTGATGATACAAGTGGCTTCGTTTCGTTTGACCGGAAAGCGGGTGTTTCGTATGGCGCCGTTGCACCATCATTTCGAATTGAAAGGCTGGAAGGAAACACAGGTGGTGGTGCGGTTCTGGATTATTACCATGATATTGGTGTTGATTGGTTTGTCGACGCTGAAGATACGTTGAAGATATGTTGAAGATACGCCGAAGATGCGTCGCTGCAAAAGGTGAGTACAGGCATGGACTGGCAGGGTAAACGGGTACTGGTGTTGGGGCTGGGTAAAAGCGGGCAGGCGGCGGCCGGTTGGTTGGCGCGGCGCGGTGCCTCGTTGCGCGCAGCCGATGAAGCTGACAGACCAGCCGGCTTGGCCGAATTCCAGCTTGATGCTCCGGAGGTCGTCGTGCATTTGGGTGCGTGGCGGGCAGAAGATCTGGCGTGGGCTGAGCTGGTAGTGGTAAGCCCGGGTGTGTCGTTGGCCGTACCTGTATTGCGCGATGCGCGTGCGCGTGGCCTGCCATTCTGGAGCGATGTCGAGGTGTTTGCCCATGCCGTGCCAGCGTCGGTGCAGGTACTTGCCGTGACCGGATCCAATGGCAAGAGTACGGTCGCGAGCATGGTGGCGGTCATGTGTGAAGCAGCCGGATTGAATACGGTGTTGGCAGGCAATATCGGTGTTCCGGTGTTGGCAGCGCTGGACAGTCATCCGGAGGCGGAGGTGTTTGTGCTGGAATTGTCCAGCTTCCAGCTCGAAACCATCATCAGTTTGCGCACGGCGGCGGCAGCGATTCTGAATGTCAGTGAAGACCATCTGGATCGGTATCCGGATATGAGTGCGTATGTGGCAGCCAAGGCGAGAATATTTTCCGGTGCGGGTTTGCAAGTGGTGAATCGTGATGATGTCGTGATACAGGGCCTGCCGAGACCTGATGCGCCGGTCGTGAGTTTCGGATTGGGGGCGCCAGTCAATGCGAGGGATTATGGCCTGTGTGAGGGATTTTTGTGCCGTGGCACACAGCGTTTGCTGGCTGCGCAGGCATTGCGGGTAGCCGGACGGCATAATGCGGCCAATGCGTTGGCGGCGCTGGCATTGTGTCACGCATTGGGCTTGCCGGACGAGTCGCTGGTGAAAGCCCTGAGCACGTTTTCCGGTTTGCCGCATCGGGTGCAATGGGTGGCGCGGGTCGGAGAAGTCGATTTTTATGATGACTCGAAAGGTACCAATGTTGGCGCCACCGAGGCTGCGGTAACAGGTTTGGAACGCCCTGTGGTATTGATTGCTGGCGGCGATGGCAAGGGGCAGGACTTTTCTCCATTGGCCGGTTGTCTGCCAGGCCATGCGCGTGCCGTGGTACAGATGGGGCGTGATGGCGGGTTGATTGCAACAGCGCTGGTGAACACCGGGTTGGCAGTCGTGCGGGCAGAAGATATGCAGGATGCCGTAACGTGTGCTTTCCGGTTGGCGCAGCCTGGCGATGCGATATTGCTGTCGCCTGCCTGTGCGAGTTTCGACATGTTCGATAACTATGTGCATCGGGCACAAGTGTTTGTGACGGCGGTCAATGCGCTGGCGAGCGAGGTGGCAGGATGAGCATGGTGAACACAGCGAATGCAGGCGGGCGGACGCCACGGCAAGGTCTGGATCAGTCGTTGGTCTGGCTGGTGTTGTCACTGCTGTCGTTTGGGTTGGTGATGGTGTATTCCGCGTCGATTGACATGGCGGAAGCCAGCAAGGCTACCGGATTTCGTGCCAATTATTTTTTGTTGCGTCAGTTGGTATTCATCGCGGTGGGGCTGCTGGCTGGCTGGCTGGCGTTTCGTTTACCGATGGTGCGTTGGCAGCAGGCGGCTCCATGGCTGTTCGTGGCAGGATTGGTGTTACTGGCGCTGGTGTTGGTGCCGGGTGTGGGACGCAATGTGAATGGCAGCCAACGCTGGTTGCCCTTGGGCGTCGCCAACCTGCAGCCATCAGAGTTCATGAAATTGTGTGCGGTGCTATACGCGGCGGATTATACCGTGCGTAAGGCGGCGGTGATGCACAATCTGAAAAAAGGGTTCTATCCGATGCTGATAGCAATTCTGTTCACCGGCGCTCTGCTGTTGCGTGAACCGGATTTTGGCGCGTTTGTGGTCATCATTGCCATTGCCATGAGCATTTTGTTTCTGGGCGGGTTGAATCTGCGCATTTTCATCGGGTTGATTGTGATGTCGCTGGTGGGGTTTGCCGGGCTGATCTGGAGTTCTCCATATCGGCTGCAACGTATCGTGGGTTTCATGGATCCGTGGGCAGATCCGTACGGTAAGGGTTACCAGTTGTCGCATGCCCTGATTGCGTTTGGGCGCGGACAATGGTTCGGCCTGGGGCTGGGGGGCAGCATCGAAAAATTGTTTTATCTGCCGGAAGCGCATACTGATTTCTTGTTGGCCGTTATCGCAGAAGAGTTTGGTCTGGTCGGGGTGGTGACGGTGATTGTGTTGTTCGGCTGGCTGGTAGTGCGGGCATTTCAGATCGGGCGCGCGGCCGCCGCGATGGAGCGGCATTTTTGTGCCTTGGCGGCCATGGGTATCGGCGTATGGATGGGCGTGCAGGCTGGCATCAATATCGGTGTGAATGTCGGGTTGTTGCCTACCAAAGGCTTGACGCTTCCGCTGTTGTCATTCGGTGGTAGCGGCATCGTCGCCAACTGTATTGCCATGGCGATTCTGTTACGCATTGATTTTGAAACCCGGTCGTTGAAGTCCGGACGCAAAGGGGCATGATGACGACACGCACCGTGATGATCATGGCAGGCGGCACGGGTGGACACATTTACCCCGGGCTTGCGGTGGCAGAAACCATGTCGCAGCAAGGCTGGCGGGTAGTGTGGCTCGGATCGCGACAAGGTATGGAGACGCGTCTGGTGCCGCCGTTTGGTTACGAGATGGCGTGGCTTTCCATTGGTGGATTGCGTGGCAAGGGTGGCTTGAAAAAAGTGAAGGCGGTATTCGGGTTGGTGCGGGCTTTGTTGCAATCGTGGCGGGTTTTGCGTCAATTGAAGCCGGACGTGGTGTTGGGTATGGGTGGTTACCCCAGTTTTCCGGGTGGCGTGATGGCGGCTTTGTTGCGTAAACCGCTGCTCGTGCACGAGCAAAACGCCATTGCCGGTTTGTCGAACCGGATATTGGCATGTTTGGCAGACAAGGTGTTGACGGGCTTTCCTGATGTATTCGGACGTCCAATCGACCGACCTTTGCTTTGTGGCAAGGTGTCGGTTGTCTGGACGGGGAATCCGGTGCGTGCGGATATCGCGGCAGTCAACCATGCAGAGGATATGGCAGATGGCACTCCACTGCGTATGCTGGTGGTGGGTGGCAGCCTGGGTGCGGCGGTGTTGAATCAGGTGGTTCCTGAAGCGTTGGCCTTGATACCGGCAGAACGCAGGCCGCAGGTGGTGCACCAATCCGGGCGACAACATTTGCAAGCGCTGCAACAGGCGTATGCGGTAGTGGGAGTGGCGGCAGAAGTGGTTGAATTTATTGATGACATGGCGGCGCGTTATGCCTGGTGCGACGTGGCGATTACCCGCGCCGGCGCGTTGACGCTGGCCGAACTGGCGGCGGCTGGCGTACCGGCCCTGTTGGTGCCATATCCGCATGCGGTGGACGATCATCAGACCCATAACGCACAGTTTTTGGTGGATAGTGGTGCGGCGCAAATGATTCCGCAGCAGGAATTGACCGCAGCCGGACTGGCGCAGCGTTTGTCCGGGCTCAATCGCGAACAATTGCGTGCCATGGGGCGTTGTGCG
This sequence comes from Pseudomonadota bacterium, assembly GCA_021790515.1. Classification (GTDB taxonomy): domain Bacteria; phylum Pseudomonadota; class Gammaproteobacteria; order Burkholderiales; family Sulfuriferulaceae; genus Sulfuriferula. Next base: position 20,281 of record JAJYHV010000016.1, on the reverse strand, counting down.
CGACAGGTGGCAAAACCCGATGCTGCGGCGAGAGTGGCGCAATATTGCCAGGAGGCTGCGCGATGAAACACAAGATTCGGCAATTGCATTTCGTCGGTATTGGCGGCGCTGGCATGAGCGGTATTGCGGAGGTGTTGCACAATCTGGGCTACGTGGTGACAGGGTCTGATCAAGTTGACGGTACGGTCACGCAACGGCTTCGTGATATGGGTGTGCGTGTGTTTCATGGACATGACGCCGGGCATGTTGGTGATGCCGATGCGCTGGTCGTATCTACGGCGGTCAAGGCTGACAATCCGGAAGTCCTGGCTGCACGGGCACGCAATATTCCGGTGGTGCCGCGCGCCATCATGCTGGCTGAGTTGATGCGCTTGCGGCAAGGTATTGCCGTGGCAGGTACGCACGGTAAAACCACGACCACATCGTTAATCGCCAGCATTCTGGCTCGGGCAGGCATGGATCCGACATTTGTCATTGGTGGGCGATTGTTGGCGGCAGGGGCGAATGCCCGGCTTGGTCAAGGCGATTATCTGGTGGCGGAAGCCGATGAATCGGATGCATCGTTTTTGCATTTATTGCCCATCATGGCTGTGGTGACCAATATCGATGCCGATCATATGGAAACCTATGGCCATGATTTTTCCCGGTTGAAGCGGGCGTTTGTCGACTTTGTGGAGAGTATCCCCTTTTATGGTCGCGCCGTACTGTGTCTTGATGATGCTCATGTGCGGGAAATCATGCCACACATTAGCAAGCCAGTGACGACGTATGGCATAGAAACAGCGGCACAGATTCGTGCGGTTGATGTGCACCCCTGTGGTGAGCAGATGCAGTTTACGGTCATCAATGGTGGCGATGTGCCATTGATGGATGTGCGTCTGAATTTGACAGGCAAGCACAATGTGCTCAACGCGCTGGCGGCGATTGCCATCGCGCTGGAAATCGGGGTGCCGGCAGCGGCAATTGTGACGGCACTGGCGGAATTTTCCGGTGTCGGGCGACGTTTCCAGCGTTATGGCGAACTACCGTCACTCCATGCCGGGTGTTTTACCTTGATTGACGATTATGGACATCATCCGGTGGAAATGGCGGCAACGTTGGCAGCTGCGCGGGCAGCGTTCCCGGGGCGTCGCATCGTGCTTGGCTTTCAGCCGCACCGTTACACGCGAACCCGCGATTTGTTTGAAGATTTTGTGGCGGTATTGTCACAGGTGGATGTGTTGGTATTGGCTGATGTGTATGCGGCAGGCGAGGCGCCGATTGTTGCGGCAGACGGGCGGGCGCTGGCGCGCGCCGTACGACTGGCAGGCAAGGTCGAACCGATTTTTGTGGCGCAAGTGGCTGATATGGCCGCTACCTTGTTGGCCAGCGCCGAGGCGGGTGATGTGGTGTTGACCATGGGTGCTGGTGCAATTGGCGGCGTTCCGGCAGAGATGGTCGTGTTGGCAGGCGGGCAGGAAACCGGCACATGAATGACGCATATTTATTTCGTGCTGTGCGTGGCCGGTTATTGCGTCATGCGCCCATGGCTGAGTATGTCAGTTGGCGTGCGGGCGGTGTAGTGGATTGGCTGTTTGAACCGGCTGATTTGGCGGACCTGCAGCAGATGTTGGCGGCACTGCCTGCGCAATGGCCGCTCATGTGGGTGGGTTTGGGCAGTAATCTGTTGGTACGGGATGGTGGTTGGCGTGGCATGGTCATTCGTTTGCAACCGGGTTTGCGTGGATTGCGACTGGAATCGAAAAGCGCAGACGATGGTGTGGTGTATGCCGAAGCGGGAGTGGCTTTGCCAAAACTGGCGCGGTTTTGCGTGTCGGAACAATTGGCGGGCGCAGCGTTCATGGCTGGGATTCCCGGCACCGTGGGCGGGGCATTGGCGATGAATGCAGGTTGTTATGGCGGGCAAACATGGCAAGCGGTGGATAGGGTCGTGATGATTGATCGCAAGGGCGTATTGCATCAACGTGGACGTGAGGTGTTTGTAACCGGGTACCGTGAAGTCAGTTGGCAGGGCAAGCAAGCGGAGGAAGGTTTTGTGGCCGCATATTTTCGATTTGATCTTGGCGACGGCAACAAGGCGCAACAAGAAATGGCGACGTTGTTGCAACGGCGTAGCGCCAGTCAGCCATTGGGTCAACCGAACGCGGGGTCGGTATTTCGTAATCCGCAGGGAGACCATGCGGCGCGTCTGATTGAAGCCTGTGGCCTGAAGGGGTATCGGATAGGGGGCGCGCAGGTATCGATGAAACACGCCAACTTTATTGTCAATACCGGTACGGCGAGTGCAGCAGATATTGAACAACTGATTGAAACGGTGGCGAAAAAAGTCGAGCAGGAAACCGGTACGCACTTGCAGCGCGAGGTGCACATTGTGGGAGAGCAAGCAACATGCAGGGAGTGAGAGCATACGGCAAGGTTGGCGTGCTGCTGGGTGGCAAATCGGCGGAGCGGGATGTGTCGCTGGTGAGTGGTCATCGGGTGCTGCAGGGGTTGCGTGAGCTGGGTATCGATGCGCATCCGTTTGATCCGGCGGAACGTGACATGCTGGCCTTGTCAGCAGAAGGCTTTGATCGCGTGATCATTTCGCTGCATGGGCGTTTTGGTGAGGATGGCACCGTGCAGGGTGTGCTGGATTGGATGGGAATTCCATACACAGGCAGTGGCGTCATGGCGTGTGCGTTGGCCATGGATAAATGGCGCACCAAATTGTTGTGGCGGGCTGCCGGTATTCCGACTCCGGATTGGGTGTTGTTGACGCAGGATAGTCAACCGGATGACGTGGTGGCGAAGCTGGGTTTGCCGTTGTTTGTCAAACCCGCACGCGAAGGGTCCAGTTTTGGCATGACGCGGGTGACCGACGCGCAGCAGTTGCAGGCGGCATGGGAAAAAGCCGCAGCGTTTGACGCGTTGGTGCTCGCCGAACAGTGTATCGATGCTGGTGAATATACCTGTGCGATTCTGGGGGATACCGTATTGCCGATGATTCGTTTGCTGCCGGCGGGTGAATACTATGATTACGCGGCCAAGTATGAGCGGGATGACACTGAATATCGGGTGCCATGCGGTCTGTCGGCAGCGCATGAGGCGGCCATCGGCCAGCAGGCGTTACAGGCTTTTCGGGTGTTGGGTTGCCGTGGCTGGGGGCGGTTGGACGTGATGCTGGATACGGCGGGGAATCCCTGGTTTCTGGAAGCCAATACATCGCCGGGCATGACCAGCCATAGTCTGGTGCCGATGGCGGCAGCAGCAGCGGGCATGACATTCGGGCAATTGTTGCTGGCGTTGTTGGAGACCGCCTGTGTGGATTAAGTCGGGAAAATCCGTGTTGTTGTTTGCGGTGGGGTTGGGGCTGGCCATGTTGTTGTGGTTTGTCGGTGTGGCATTCGTGCATCTGCCGATGTTTCGTTTACATTCCGTGCAGGTAAGCGGTGCGCCGCACGTCAGTCTGGCGCAGGTGCAGTGGGTGATTCAACAGGATGTGCGTGGGACCTTGTTCACGGTGGACCTGTCTGCCGTGCAAGCAGCGTTCGCCAAGCTGCCTTGGGTAAAAAGTGTCGACATACGGCGGCGCTGGCCGGACGCGCTGGTGGTCACACTGACCGAACATCAAGCAGTGGCGAGGTGGAATGACGATGGTTTGGTGGACAGGCAGGGCGAGGTGTTTCATGCTGCCAGTGCGCAGAGTTTGCCACAGCTTGCCGGGCCGGATGGCAGCAGTGTTGAAGTGATGCAGATGTGGCAAGGGGTGACGAAGACATTGGCACCCCTTGCGCGCAGGCCGGTAAAAGTGAGCATGAGTGCGCGAGGGAGTTGGCGGGTGATATTGGACAACGGGGTAGAGATTGCGTTGGGACGGGATGATCAGGTGTTGTCGCGGCTGGCGCGATGGGTCAGCGTTTATCCGGCCATGCTTGCTCAGTTGAATGCTCCATTGGTAAGGGTTGATTTACGTTATCCACAGGGGTTTGCCGTGCAGACAGCGCCTGTGCCGACGACGTCTGGACAAGGGAAGATGTCATGAGCAGACAACGGGATAACCGTGATTTGGTGGTGGGGCTGGATATTGGCACATCCAAGGTGATTGCTATCGTGGCCGAATGGACGCCGGACGGACGGTTGGATGTGATTGGTATGGGGTCGCATCCTTCGCGCGGGTTGAAAAAAGGCGTGGTGGTGAATATCGAATCGACGGTGAACGCGATTCAGCGCGCACTGGAAGAAGCCGAATTGATGGCAGACTGCAAGATCACCGAGGTGTACACCGGCATTGCCGGTAGCCACATTCGTAGTTTCAACTCGCATGGCATGGTGCCGATTCGTGACAAAGAAGTCACGGAGCTGGACGTCAACAAAGTCTTGGAAACAGCCAAAGCAGTCAGCATCCCGACCGATCAGCAGATTTTGCATGTCTTGTCGCAGGAATATTTGGTGGATGGGCAGGAAGATGTGCGCGAACCTCTTGGTATGAGTGGCGTGCGGTTGGAAGTCAAAGTGCATATTGTGACCGGCGCTGTGTCGGCGGCACAGAACATCATCAAATGTGTGCGTCGATGCGGACTGGAAGTGCGCGATCTGGTGTTGCAACCATTGGCATCGGCGATGGCGGTGTTGACAGAAGATGAAAAGGATTTGGGTGTGGCGGTGGTCGATATCGGCGGCGGTACAACGGATATCGCCGTGTTTACCCAAGGAGCTATTCGGCATACGGCAGTGATTCCGGTGGCGGGAGACCAGATTACCAATGACATTGCGTTGGCTTTGCGTACCCCGCTCAAGGATGCGGAAGATTTGAAGATTTCCTATGGTTGTGCTTTGCGCCAATTGGCTGGAGCGCATGACATGCTGGAAGTGCCGGGTGTGGGCGAGCGTGGTGCGCGTCAGATGTCACGTCAGTTGTTGGCAGAGGTGATTGAGCCACGGGTGCTGGAATTGTACGAGATGGTGCAGGCCGAATTGCGCCGTAGCGGTTTTGAAGAACTGATGCGTTCGGGCATCGTGATTACCGGTGGGTCAGCCGCCATGGAAGGCATGGTAGAACTGGGCGAAGAGGTATTGCATATGCCCGTGCGTTTAGGGGTGCCGCATTATGAAGGAGGGTTGTCCGAGGTGATGCATAACCCGCGTTACGCCACCGGAGTCGGATTGTTGTTGTCGGGAATCGAGCAGCAGGACAGGTATACGGGAGCCAGCCTGTCTGGCAAGTCGTTCAAGCAGTTGCTGGAAAAAATGAAGGGGTGGTTCAAGAATTTCTGATTCGGAAACGGATTGGCGGTTGAGCCGCAATGATTGGTCAGAATGGTGTAATAGTTTGATTTGATAGAGGAGAGAGTAAATGTTTGAATTAATGGATTCGAAGCAGGAAGCCGTGATCAAGGTGATCGGCGTGGGTGGTTGTGGCGGCAACGCCGTCGATCACATGATTGAGTGTGGCGTGGAAGGCGTGGAATTTATCGGCGTAAATACCGATGCGCAAGCGCTGCAACGCAACAAGACCAAAATCCAGTTACAGCTGGGCACTAATGTGACCCGTGGGCTGGGTGCCGGCGCCAATCCTGAGGTAGGTCGCGAAGCAGCACTTGAAGACCGTGAGCGCATTGCCGAGTTGATCGATGGCGCAGACATGCTGTTTATCACGGCCGGCATGGGTGGTGGTACTGGAACGGGTGCGGCGCCCGTGGTAGCGGAAGTAGCCAAGGAAATGGGTATTTTGACCGTGGCCGTGGTGACCAAACCTTTTCTGTTTGAGGGTAAACGCGTGCGGCTTGCCAATGCGGGTATTGAGGCGCTCACCCGTCATGTCGATTCGCTTATCATTATTCCGAATGAAAAGTTGATGCAGGTGTTGGGTGACGATGTTTCCATGCTGGACGCGTTCCGTGCTGCCAATAATGTGTTGTACGGTGCGGTGGCGGGGATTGCCGAAGTGATTAATTGCGCCGGCATGGTGAACGTGGATTTTGCTGATGTGCGTACGGTCATGTCGGAAATGGGAATGGCGATGATGGGTTCGGCTGTTGCCAGCGGTGCGGATCGTGCGCGGCTTGCTGCGCAACAGGCCGTGGCCAGCCCACTTTTGGAAGATGTCAACCTGGCAGGTGCGCGTGGTGTATTGGTCAACGTGACGGCGTCTTCCGACCTGAAGATGCGCGAGTACATGGAAGTGATGAGCGCTATCAAAGGGTTTACTGCTGAAGAGGCAACAGTGATTGCGGGAACCGTGATTGACGAGAGCATTGGCGACGAATTGCGGGTGACGATTGTGGCAACGGGTCTTGGCAATCCGGTCGTGCGCCAACAAATGAAGCCGGTGATTCTCAAAACGGGCACGGATGATTATACCGCGCCAGTTGAGCAGGGTACGGCAGATAACGAGCCGGCCGTGTTTCGCAGTAATCGCCGTGAAGCGCAACTGGAAGCATTGAAGCAATCCGGCATGGAATATCTGGATATTCCGGCATTTTTGCGTAAACAGGCGGACTGAGCGCAGGGAAATTGTTCGTTTATGCCGGGCAGTCGTCGATCTTGCGGGAGCCGATCGGCGTTTTCTGGAGGTCGCTGGATTTGGTTGGTACATGGGGCAAAAATGTAACACTCACAGGGTGTTGGAGACGATATGTTCATCCGGTGACGCAGTTTCGCGATATAATGTCCGATGGCGTTTCTGTTGGCGGGCAGGGGGATTGGCGCGGGCAGATGTGGATGATAATGAGCAACCGATAACAATGGGGTAACATGATACGGCAACATACGTTGAAAAACAGCATTCGCGCAACAGGGGTCGGCTTGCATACCGGCGCCAAGGTGGCGATGCTGTTGCGACCGGCCGCTGCAAATACTGGCGTGGTATTTCGCCGGATTGATCTGCCGCAATCGGCGGACATTACTGTCCATCCGGAACACGTGGGAGACACGCGCTTGTGTTCGACGTTGACATACAATGGCGTCAGCGTGGCGACGGTTGAGCATTTGATGTCGGCGTTGGCCGGATTGGGTATCGATAATGTGTATGTTGATCTCGATGGGCCGGAGATTCCAATCATGGACGGGTCGGCAGCAGCATTCGTGTTTCTGCTGCAATCGGCGGGCATCGAGGAACAACCGGTTGCGCGTCGATTCATGCGCATCCGGCGGGCGGTAGAAGTGGTCGAAGGCGATAAACGGGTGCGTTTTGAACCTTATGATGGCTTTAAAATCGAGTTTACGATTGATTTTCGTCATCCGGTGTTTGAAAAAAGTGCCCAACGCATCTGTCTGGATTTTGCCCATACATCGTATGTGAAGGAAATCAGCCGCGCGCGCACTTTTGGTTTCATGCAGGAAGTCGAGTGGCTGCGTACGAATGGCCTTGCCTTGGGAGGCAGCCTCGACAATGCCATCGTCATGGATGAATACCGTGTATTGAATGGTGATGGACTGCGTTATGAAGATGAGTTTGTCAAACACAAGGTGCTCGATGCGGTGGGGGATTTGTACTTGGCAGGTTATCCCATCATTGGTGCTTTTTATGCGCACAAATCCGGGCATGCCCTGAATAATCGATTGTTGCGTACATTGCTGCAAGAAAAAAGCGCGTGGGAAATCGTTGAATTTCCGGATGAAAACAAGGCGCCAGCCGGTGTGCGTCAGTTTGGTTTTGCGGCGGGTTGATGGTTTCCCAGTTCTCGCATCACTTGTTTGACCAGACTGGTTTGTCGTCGGCTGACCGGAATGGGTTGCCGGCTTTCTTTGAGCAGAATGCTGACACTACCGTCGGGCAGGTGTTGCAACCCGGCGATGGCGTGGCGGGCAACCAGTGTGTTGCGGTGCGTGCGCAGCCAGTGTTGTGGCCATGCCTGTTCCAGTGCGGCCAGACTGTCTTCGAGCAGGAAGTGGTCGTGTCTGGTGTGAGCGGTGACATATTTTTGCTCGGCCTGCAGCCAGAGAATGTCTGGTAATGGAATCAGCAGCACTCGTCCCTGTGCGCTGGCGTTCAGGTGTGGCACGGACGACAACGCAGGCGGCGCGGCAACGACGCGCCGTAAGGCGCCAAGCAGGCGGTCGATTCGCACGGGCTTGAGCAGGTAGTCACGGGCTTCCAGGTCAAAAGCAGTGATGGCGTGGGAGTCAAAGGCGGTGATAAAGATAATGGCCGGTGGCGACGGTCGGGCAGACAGGTTTTTGGCCAGCGACAGTCCATCCATGCCTGGCATGTGAATATCCAATAAAACAATATCGACCGATGTCTGCGCAAGCAGCGCCAGCGCCGTTTTGCCATTTTCGGCGTCCAGAATTTCCGTGGCGGGCAGAGCGTGCGCGCAGTCGGTGATGAGATCGCGCAAACGGTGGCGCGCTGGGGGTTCATCGTCGACAATCAGAATGCGTAAGGGTGTTGTCATCTCGATCGGGTCCGGTAAGGCAGGATGATGTGAATCTGGTAACTGTTGTGGCTGATGCGTTTGTGTACGCTGGCCTCCATGTCGAAATGCAACATCAGCCGTTGGCGGATATTTTCCAGTGCCAAATTGTGCCCTCCGCTGCGGTGCGGTAATTTTTCGTCATAGTGGTTGTCGATGACGAGGTGAATCTGTGCTTGGTGCGAGTAAAGATTAATGCAGATTTCTCCGCCATCTGGCAAAGGTTCAATGCCATGGTATACCGCATTTTCTGCCAATGGTTGCAGTAATAGCGGCGGGACCAGTGCGTCAGCCGGTATTTTGTCGGTGTGCCAGACCAGACGCAAGCGGTTACCCAAGCGCAGGGTTTCCAGAGACAGATATTGGCGGCAGCGTTCGACTTCCAGCGCCAGTGGTACCAGTTGTCGGGTGTCGGAGAGCATGGCACGGTACAGTTCAGCCAGATTCTCCAGTGCCTGTTCTGCGGCCTGCGGGTTGGTGCGGATAAGGCTCAGGACAGCGTTTAATGTGTTGAATAAAAAATGGGGGCGAATGCGGGCTTGCAGCGCTTGCAGTCGCGCTTCGGTCAGCGCTGGAGACAGGGCGCGTTGCAATAACCAGAGCCAGGCGAGCAAGATGGTGGTCACGCCGATGGTGTTGACGACAATATGCAGCGATTTTTGTGGCGCAACATGGACAAACAGATGCGCGATTTCGGTCAGCACCAATTCAACGGTGAATAGTGTGATGCTGGCGATAGCAATGGCGCCGACCAGGAAAGGCAGGCGGGTCAAAGCGCGATTGGCCAGATGCAAGGACAGCAGCGTCAGCAGTAGTGAGGGTTGAATCAACAGGGAATCATTCAGAAAGTTCGTCCAGAAATTTGAGGCGGGCGATGATGCCTGTAACCATGCCGCCATGCAAGTCAACCATTCCGTGCCCAGTACGATGCGCAGCATGACGCCCAGATTGGAAAAATCAGGTAAGTGTGCGGGATAGCCGGAATGCCCCGGCTTTGGCATAATGGCAGTGTCGTTTCTCGTTGTAGGTAAAGTCATGTCAACAGGTTCTGCTTTTTCACCGTGGTCGGGACGTTTCAGTGAGCCAGTGGCCGAGCGCGTGCAGCGCTATACGGCATCCATCAGCTTCGATTATCGTCTGGCTGAGTTCGATATTCAAGGTTCTATTGCACACGCACGCATGCTGGCGCGTCAAAAAATTATTGATGCGGTAGACTTGGCCGATATCGAGCGGGGGTTGGGTGAGATTTTGACTGAAATTCGTGCTGGCCAGTTTGTCTGGCAACTGGCGCTGGAAGATGTGCATCTGAACATTGAAAAAGCATTGACGGCGCGTGTTGGCGATGCAGGGAAGCGTTTGCATACCGGACGTTCCCGTAATGATCAGGTGGCGACGGATATTCGTTTGTATCTGCGGTATCAGATTGATGCGGTACTGGAAGGCTTGCAGTCGTGTCAACAAGTGCTGCTGGAATTGGCCGAGCGGCATGCCGATGTTCCCATGCCCGGGCACACCCATTTGCAAGTGGCGCAACCGGTCACGTTCGGGCACCACATGTTGGCCTACTTCGAAATGTTTTTCCGTGATGCCCGGCGCATGGCGGATTGTCGGCGACGTTTGAACTGGCTGCCGCTTGGCGCGGCGGCACTGGCAGGAACATCTTATCCGATTGATCGGGAGTGGGTGGCAACTGCACTGGGTTTTGACGGCGTGTGCGAGAATTCGCTGGATGCGGTATCAGATCGTGATTTTGCCATCGAGTTTTGTTCGGCGGCTGCCTTGGTAATGATGCATTTTTCCCGGTTGGCAGAAGAATTGATTCTGTGGATGAACCCCCGTTTTGGGTTTATTGATTTGCCGGACCGGTTTTGTACCGGGTCGTCCATCATGCCGCAAAAAAAGAATCCCGACGTGCCGGAGCTCATGCGGGGAAAAACTGGCCGGGTAAACGGGCATTTGCTGGGGTTGCTGACGCTGATGAAAGCACAGCCTTTGGCGTATAACAAGGATAATCAGGAAGACAAGGAACCGTTGTTCGATACGGTTGATACCTTGTTGGACACGCTGGCCATTGCGAGTGAAATGTTGGCTGGCCTGGTGGTGCATCCGGCAGCCATGCTGGATGCGCTGCGTCAGGGGCACGCAACAGCGACGGATTTGGCTGATTATCTGGTGAAAAAGGGCCTGCCATTTCGTGATGCGCATGAAGTGGTGGCTCGTGCAGTGCGGGCAGCCGAGATGCGCGGGATTGATCTGGCGGCATTGCCGTATGAAGAATTAAGCGGGTTTTCTGTTTTGATTGCGTCGGACGTGTATGCTGTACTGTCCGTGGAAGGTTCGCTGGAAAGTCGGCAGCACAGGGGGGGAACTGCTCCTTCAGAGGTGCGGTTGGCAGTGGCGCGAGCGCGGGAGAGGATTGCCGCAGCGTGAGGTGTCGGAGATAGAACAACGAGGAGAAGCATAGTGAAATCTGTACAGCAAGAAGTGGATGAACGTACTAATCTAACCGGAACAAACAAGTTTGAACTGCTGTTGTTTCGTTTGGGGGTGAGCCCCGGTTCGGATTTTTCCGAACTGTATGGCATTAACGTGTTCAAGGTGCGCGAAATCGTTGCCATGCCGCAGATTACTGCCATGGCGGGTTCGCCGCAGCACGTGATGGGAGTGGTCAATCTGCGCGGACAAGTCATTCCGGTGATTGATTTGTCTTCTGTGATTGGGCGTGTACCGAAAACCGGCCTGAATATTATTCTGGTGACAGAATATGCGCGCACGACACAGGCGTTTGCGGTGGAATCAGTAGAAGATATCGTTCGTCTGGATTGGAGTCAGGTATTGTCGGCAGAAATGAGTCATACCGATGGTATGGTGACCAGTATTGCCCGTCTGGATGGCGAGGTGGATAACTCGCGTTTGGCACAAGTGCTTGATGTAGAAACCATCCTGCGCAAATTGATGCCGCCGGAGGAGGTCAATCTCAATGCGGAGAGTCTGGGCGGCATGGTCAAATTGAGACCTGGTACGGTAATTTTGGCGGCTGATGATTCAGTGGTGGCGCGTTCACTGATCGAACAAGGATTGGCTGCGCTCGGTGTGCCATTCATTATGTCGAAAACAGGCAAGGAAGCCTGGGACAAGTTGCAGGAAATCGCTGTGCAGGCTGAAGCCGAAGGCGAAACCGTGCATGATCGGGTAGCGTTGGTACTGACCGATCTGGAAATGCCGGAAATGGATGGCTTTACGCTGACGCGCAATATCAAACAGGATAAACGCTTTAATGACATACCGGTAGTCATTCATTCATCGTTGACGGGAGCGGCCAACGAAGACCATGTGCACCGTGTCGGGGCGGATGGTTATGTGCCGAAATTCGCCCCCGATGAGCTGGCAGCCACGCTGCGTACTGTGTTGGCGCGCAAACAGGTCAATCACGTGGAAGAGTGAGTGTTTGAATGCTGCGCCAGGTTCAGCGCGATGGCTTCCGCAACGCGGATGCCGTCGATGGCGGCGGACAGGATTCCACCGGCGTATCCCGCACCTTCGCCTGCCGGATAACATCCGGCCGTGTTGATGCTTTGCAGGCTGTCTTCGTGACGGCGCAGTCGGACGGGCGATGAAGTGCGGGTTTCTACACCGGTTAGAACGGCATCGGGCAGGGCGAATCCGCGCAGTTGCCGGTCGAAAACGGGTAACGCCTCGCGCAGTGCCGCTACGACAAAATCGGGCAGTGTGTCAGACAGATCGCAAGGCGTGACCCCGGGCTGGTAGGATGGCAACACGTCCCCCATGTGGCGGGAAGGCCGGGCAGCGAGAAAATCTTCTACGCGCTGAGCCGGAGCGCTGTAATCGCTACCCCCCAGCATGAACGCGCGCTGTTCCCAATGGCGCTGGAAGGCGATACCGGCCAACGGACCATCAGGATAGTCGGTTTCCGGTTGGACATTGATGACCAATGCACTATTGGCGTTGCGCTCGTTGCGCGAATACTGGCTCATGCCATTGGTGACGACCCCGCCAGGTTCGGAGGCTGCTGCGACCACTGTACCCCCCGGACACATGCAAAAGCTGTAAACGGTGCGACCATTACTGGCATGGTGAACCAGGCGGTAGTCTGCAGCACCCAGTTCCGCATGCCCTGCCGCATCGCCCAAGCGGCATGCATTGATTAATCCTTGCGGGTGTTCGATACGTACGCCCAGGGAGAAAGGCTTGGCTTCCATGAACACGCCACGATCGTGCAGCATGGCGAAGGTGTCGCGGGCGCTGTGGCCGATGGCAAGAATGGCGTGAGCACAAGTGATGGTTTCGTTGTCGTTGACCACGATGGCGCGCAGTCTTTCTTCTTCGCGTACGATATCGGTTACCCGTTGCTGGAAACGGATTTCGCCTCCCAGTTGCTCAATTGTGTGGCGGATACGTTCTACAATACCGACCAGACGAAAAGTGCCAATGTGGGGTTTGCTGACATAGGCAATTTCGGGTGGTGCACCAGCCTTGACGAGTTCGTCGATGACTTTGCGTCCGTAATGTTTTGGGTCTTTGATTTGACTGTACAACTTGCCATCGGAAAAGGTTCCTGCGCCACCTTCGCCGAACTGTACATTGGATTCCGGATGCAGATGATGGCGACGCCACAAATCCCAGGTGTCCTGTGTCCGCTCACGTACGGCTTTTCCGCGTTCCAGAATCAGCGGGCGCAAACCCATTTGCGCCAGCAACAGACCAGCAAACATGCCGGCCGGGCCAAAACCGACGATGACGGGGCGTATGGTTGGCGCCTGATTGAATCTGGCGACAAAATGGTAACTCGTGTCTGGCGCGATTTGGATACGAGGGTGTTTGCCTGCGCGTAATAACAGTTGCTCATGATGTATTTCAATGTCAACGGTGTACACAAACTGGATGAGTGGGCGTTTGCGTGCATCATGACCTCGGCGTACGATATGTATGGCGAGCAAGTCGTCCATGGAAATGCCCAGTTGCCGGCAAATGGTTTTTGCCAGCTCATCTGGTGCGTGGTCGATGGGCAACTTGATTTCGGTGATGCGCAACATGGTGGCTCAGGCTACAACGAAAACCAGCATTTTACCGGTTGTTGGGCGGTTTTGGCGTAAAATGTCCGTTTTGAATAAATGGTATCCAACATGGCGATACAATGGTTCCCGGGCCACATGGCCGCTGCACGCAAGAAAGCGGCTGAGACCATGGCGCAAACGGACGTGGTGATTGAAGTGGTGGATGCCCGCCTGCCGGAAGCCAGCACCAATCCCTTGATTGAGTCATTGCGGCGGGAGCGGCAGCGTCCCTGTTTGAAAGTGCTCAATAAGGCAGATTTGGCCGACCCGCAGGCGACGCGTGCCTGGTTGGATTGGTATGCCGGGCTCTCAGGTGTATCTGCCGTGGCATTGTCGTCCAAACGCCTGGCCGATGTGGCGCGGTTGCCGAAGCTGTGTTTACCGCTGGCACCTTATCGTGGTACGCCGGTCAAACCCTTGCGCATGATGATCATGGGGATACCTAATGTAGGCAAATCCACATTAATGAACGCGTTGCTCAGGCGGCGGGTGGCGGCGGTGGGCGATGAGCCCGCGGTCACAAAAAGTCAGCAGCGGCTGGAATTGAATGACAGCATGGTGCTGGTCGATACGCCGGGGTTGATGTGGCCACGCATCGACTGGCCAGAAGATGGGCTGATGCTGGCGGCGAGTCACGCCATTGGCCGCAATGCCATTATCGATGAAGAAGTAGCGACGTTTCTGGCGCGGTATTTGTTGCAGGTTTATCCGGACGCGTTGATTCGTCGTTATGGGGTCGCGGCAGCGTCGACGGATGCGGTCGGCTTGATTGATGTCATTGCCAATGTGCGCGGTTATCGCAGTAAAGGGGGAGAGCCGGATCGGGATAAAGCGGCTTTTACGCTATTGCAGGATTATCGCAGTGGCGCATTGGGTCGAGTCAGCCTGGAAACGCCGCTGAGCCGTGCTGCGCGAGCAGCAGCGGCGCAGTCGATGCGTGTTGTCGATGAGGTGCTGTCGGAGCAGGATGCCCAGGAGTAGTCGGTAAAACAGAAATTTTCCGGATAATGACTTTTGCGTAAATTTGCGTAAAATCATTACCAAATCGTCGTCACAACAGCAAGATACCGACGTAATGAAGACATGTGTGTGGATGGGGCGGTATAACTTGTGGAGTAAATCATGGCAGTGAATCGTTCTGTGGAAGACGGTTGCGTGGCAATCGCTGATATGCGACGCATTGTTCGTTTGGCCGGTAGCGATTTTGAGGGGTTTTTTCAGGCAGTGGCAGTGGATTCTGCCCAGTTGTTGGGTGCGGATGCCGCAGCGCTGATTGTGCAGGATGCCGATGGCATGATGCAGTACCGTTTTTTTTACGGCTCGCCAGACATTTTTCAGCGCGATATGCGCGCGTTTCGCTTTAGCCCGGAAAGTGGCACGGTGGGGGCCGCGTTACGCGAAGAGCGAATGATTTTCACGCCGGATTATGCGGCCAGCCCAAATGCGATGAAAACATTTGTGGAATATGGTTTGCAGGCCAATCTGGTCGTTCCGGTGCAGCAGGGTGATGGCGAAGGGCCGCAGGCGGCGCTGGCCATCAGTTGGTTCAAGACCAAACCCGAACGGGCGCCCACAGTCGCCCAGCAAGAGATGATTGCGCTCTATGCGGATTTTTTGCAGGCGGGATTGGCGCGCCAGGCGATGATTGATGCGTGGAAACAGCAAGCAAATCGGGATACGCTGACCGGTTTGCCGAACCGTCGGGCGTTGATGGCTTATCTGGCAGCAGCAGTAGAGCGCTCGCGCCGGCAGTCAGCGCCTCTGGTTGTGTGTTTGATGGATCTGGACGATTTCAAACCCATTAATGATACTTATGGGCATGCCATGGGCGACACGGTATTGATGGAGTTGGCCTATCGTCTGAAGTTGGTGGTGCGGGCGTCGGATATGGTGGCGCGTTTGGGCGGGGACGAATTTGTGCTGGTGTTGGAAAACGTCACTTCCAGTGCGCAGATGGAAACAGCGCTGGAGCGGATTCATCATGTCGTGGCGCAGCCCTACGTATTGCCGGGCGGAAAAACAGTCAGCGTGGGCATGAGCATGGGGCTGACGCGTTATCCGCAAGATCCGGCTGACCCGGACTGCCTGTTAAAACATGCGGATAAAGCTCTGTATATGGTCAAGGAATTGCGCGACAAGTCTGCCAGTTTCTGGCATTGCTGGCAGGAAGGCGACCACCATTTGTCAGAGGGTGACAACGGGTTGCATTGCGAATGAGTTTATTGCGAATGAGTTTGTCGGATACAGCGAATTTCAACCGTGCAGTCTGTGCCAGATGGCTTCGGTTGGTTCTGCCTGATTCATGGTATAGAAATGCAGTCCGGGCGCGCCGCGTTGCAGCAAGTGTTCACACAAGGCAGTGACGACATCGAGCCCGAAGGCACGAATGGAGGCGATGTCGTCATGGTAAGACTCCAACCGTTTGCGGATCCAGCGCGGGATTTCTGCGCCGCAGGCATCGGAAAAACGCGCCAATTGTGCATAGTTGGTGATGGGCATGATACCGGGGATGACCGGAACGTGAATGCCGTGGTGCAGGCACTCGTCCACAAAGGCAAAATAGGCATCAGCATTGAAAAAATACTGGGTGATGGCTGTATCGGCACCTGCTTCAACCTTGGTTTTGAAGTGTTGTAAATCTTCCTTGGCGTCTCGTGCCTGTGGATGGGTTTCCGGGTAAGCGGCAACTTCGATGGTAAACCAGTCTCCAGTTTGTTGCCGGATGAATTCGACCAGATCGCTGGCATAGCGAAATTCGCCACTGCCGGCCATGCCGGAGGGCAGGTCGCCGCGCAAGGCAATGATGTGGCGAATGTTGTGCTGGCGATACTCCGCCAGCAGGCTGGCGATGCTGTCTCGGGTGGCGCCGATGCATGACAGGTGCGGGGCGACTGCCATGCCTGCCGCCCGAATGTCAAGTACCGTGGCAAGCGAGGTTTCGCGTGTGGAGCCTCCCGCGCCATAAGTCACGGAAAAGAAACGGGGGTTGAATTGCGCGAGGCGCTCGCGTACTGTGCGCAATTTGTCAAAACCCTCAGGCGTTTTGGGCGGAAAAAATTCAAAGCTGACCAGGCGAGGGAGCATGCGGTTCTCCGTTCAGTAGCGGTAATGGGCCGATTTGAAGGGCCCTTGCTTGTTGACGCCCAGATAGGCCGCTTGTTGATCCGTCAGTTCCGTCAATTGGACGTTCAGGGTCTTGAGTTGCAGACGGGCCACTTTCTCGTCCAGATGCTTGGGCAAGGTATATACGCCAACCGGATAATCATGTGGTCTGGTAAAGAGTTCGATTTGCGCCAGCGTCTGGTTGGCAAAAGAAGAGCTCATGACATAAGAAGGGTGGCCGGTTGCGCAGCCCAGATTCACCAACCGCCCCTTGGCGAGCAGAATAATGCGTTTCCCGTCCGGAAAAATGATGTGATCAACCTGCGGCTTGATTTCTTCCCATGGATATTGTTCCAGGCTGGCGACATCGATTTCATTGTCAAAGTGACCAATGTTGCACACAATGGCCTGGTTTTTCATGCGTTTCATGTGTTCGTGGGTGATGACGTGGAAATTGCCTGTCGCCGTGACAAAAATATCCGCCTTGTCGGCCGCTTCGTCCATGGTGACGACACGATAGCCTTCCATCGCGGCCTGCAACGCGCATATGGGGTCGATTTCCGTGATCCAGACCTGGGCGGACAAGGCGCGCAATGCCTGTGCCGAGCCTTTGCCCACATCACCATAGCCAGCCACCACGGCAATCTTTCCCGCTATCATCACATCTGTCGCACGTTTGATGCCATCGACCAATGATTCACGGCAACCATACAGATTGTCAAATTTGGATTTGGTGACGGAATCATTGACATTGATACCGGGTACGCGCAGCTCACCGCGCTCGTGCATCTGGTACAAGCGATGAACGCCAGTGGTCGTTTCTTCGGTCACGCCGCGAATGTGCGTCAGCCGGGTCGAATACCAGTTGGGCGAGCTGGCAAGTTTGGCGCGAATGGCGGCAAACAGCACTTTTTCTTCTTCGCTGCCCGGGTTGTCGAGAACAGCCGGGTTGGATTCTGCACGGGCGCCCAAGTGCAGCAACAAGGTGGCGTCACCACCGTCATCCAGAATCATGTTGGAAAATCCGCCATCCGTCCATTCAAAAATACGATGCGTGTAGTTCCAGTATTCTTCCATTGATTCGCCTTTGACGGCAAATACCGGAGTGCCCGTGGCGGCAATGGCGGCAGCAGCATGATCTTGTGTCGAGAAAATGTTGCACGATGCCCAGCGTACCTGCGCGCCCAGTGCCTGCAAGGTTTCGATTAGCACGCCAGTTTGAATGGTCATGTGCAGACTGCCGCTGATACGGGCACCCTGTAACGGGCGAGTGACAGAAAACTCTTCCCGAATCGCCATCAAGCCGGGCATTTCCGTTTCGGCAATCGCCAGCTCCCGGCGACCCCAACCGGCAAGCGCCATGTCAGCAACAATGTAATCGTGAGGGTTTGAGTGGGTTTTTGCGTTCATGTGTGCTCTCCTTGGCAACGTGCAAATCAACGACAAGGCGAGCGCAGTTGTGTCACATTACCCAAGCCTGGCGGAGATCCGTCGCAGCGCTCCTCGGGATTTTTTGGTGCAACCAGCATTGTAGTGAGCAGCACTCGTGCCCGTCAAGCCATGCGGATGCAAAATTTCACACAAACGGTCGGGTGTAGCCGGGCGGTGTGGTCGGGCGGTGTCAATTGTGCAACAGCGTCGGGCGAATCAATTCGTGCACGGTATCGTGCACCAGGCTCAAAAAACGCAAATGCAGGCGGCGCATGCCCAAAATATATTTTTCGGCGCAGCGCCAGTCACTGGTGTCGAAATCGGAAAAGGTCCACTCGTACAGAACACCCAAGCCGCGGTCATGCATGCTGAATGGTACGCCATTCCAGGTCTGGATCAACTGTTCACGCCCCTCGCCGTGAATCGGCGCGGTGAGAATGCGGGAAATCGGCATGAAAATGCCAATACGCAAGATGTCGCCCATGGCGCAGATGGAATAATAATATTGGCTTTCATCCCCTTCACCCATGAAATTTGGCGTCACCTGAATGATCAGGGAGCCGAATTCCGCGTCCATGGACAGCAAACGGGGTGCAACAAAATCAGCGTCGTAGCCAAACAGTGCTTCCGTCGTGGTGGGTGCTGATTTTAATGCCCGCAATAGCTGATCAAAAAAATAACTGCGGGCGTTGATCAAATCCAGTTTGCTGCGCACATGAGCAGGGCATTCGTGCATTTTCTTCCTCCCGAAATAATAATTGATGGTGATTACGGTTGATTCATGGTTCAGCGTACAAAAATCACGTGACAAATGTATTGCTGTTTGATGAAAGATTGATGATAAAAAATATTTTTTATTCGATATTCCGGATTTTTTGGTATCTGCTTGTGATTGCATGCGATGGAAAAGAATTGATGCTAGAATCACAGATTCTGTCATTTCGCTGATAGCGGGTGGCCGGGTTTTTGAGTGAAGGATTTTGCAAAAGGGAGTCACGCATGATTTATCCGGAAGCGTTTGCCAGTCTGGAGCGGGTGCGGTGGGAAATGGCGAAAGACGTGTCGTGGGATAGCTTTGTGCCCGAATTGCTGACCGATGAGCAGGCAATCACGATTAAAATGAATGCCATCACGGAATGGGCTGCATTGCCAGCCACGGAGATGTTCTTGCGCGATTTTCGCGAGGATAGCGATTTTTCGGCATTCATGTCGGTCTGGTTTTACGAGGAACAGAAGCACGCGCTGGTTTTGATGGAATATCTGCGTAGGTTCCGGCCAGAGATGGTGCCAACGGAAGAAGAGTTGCATGCCGTACGTTTTGAGTTTGACCCGGCGCCACCCATGGATACCCTGATGCTGCATTTTTGTGGCGAGATGCGGCTGACGCAATGGTACCGTTGTGCGGGGCAGTGGCACACAGAGCCGGTCATCAAACAGATTTATGGGCTCTTGTCCGGCGACGAGGCGCGGCATGGCGGCATATATTTCAAATATATGCAGCGCGCCATCGACCGGATCGGCGTCTCCGCCCGGGCATCCTTTGCCAAGGTGGGCGTTTTGATGACCAGTTCGGCGCGCAGCAGTCAAGCGTTGCACCCGACCAATCTGCACGTCAATGAATCGTTGTTTCCCAACGATACGGTGCAAAGTCGTCTGCCTGATCCGGCGTGGTTGGAACGTTGGCTGGATGAGCAGATTCATTTTGATCGGACGTGGGAAAACAAAGTCATCAATACCGTGTTGACCAAACTCGCCAATCTGTTTGGCGTACCGATTGAAAGCACCAAAGACCTCAATCGTTATCGTAAATCGCTGGTTGCCCCATTGGTGACGGCATGACCGCATGGCTGCTGATTGCGCTGCTGATTGCGTTGCTGATTGCATGGTGGCGTTGGAATGAAAGCGCGAAAACTCCATTTTTTGTTTGACAAAAAATTCAAGCCTTGCTATAGTCCCATCTCTCGACGCTTTGAGAAAAAAGCGTTAGAGGCTGGCAAAAAAATCAGTTGTAAAAACAACGGTGAGATCGGGTCGCAAAGCGGCTCATCAGACCAATGATTCGATTGACAGCAACCGGGCGCGGGGTGGAGCAGTCTGGCAGCTCGTCGGGCTCATAACCCGAAGGTCACAGGTTCAAATCCTGTCCCCGCAACCAACGTTCTTTAACAACATGAAGACTGATAAGAGTGTGCATTTGTTGCGCCACACGATGCGCGAGCGGAAGCGAGCGGATTGTGGGAGCTAAAAGCAAACAGAAGCAACGGACGTTTTTTCTGGAAT
>JAJYHV010000067.1 GCA_021790515.1 Pseudomonadota bacterium | reverse complement strand
AATACCGGCGCATCCGGTTGACTGTCCACCCGATCCGCCACAAAGTAGCCATGCCGCTCAAACTGAAAATGTTGTTCTGCCTCGCTCATCATCAAACACGGTTCAACCCAGGCCGAGATCACCTGTTTTGATTCAGGATTCAGATCCAGCATAAAATCCTGCCCGGCACCCGGATGCGCTGTCTGGAACAAACGATCATACAAACGAATTTCACACATTTTGGCATGCGCCACAGACAACCAGTGAATATTACCCTTCACCTTGACGCTATCCGATCCGGGTGTACCGGATTTGGTATCCGGCAGATAACGGGCGTGAACTGCCAGCAATTGGCCCTGCGCATCATACTCGGCATGGGTGCACTCAATCACATACGCGTAGCGCAGGCGTACACGATTACCCGGGTATAAGCGGAAATAGGCTTTCGAGGGTTCCTGCATGAAATCTTCACGCTCGATCCACAATTCGCGCGACAAAGAAACAACCCGTTTGCCCAGTTCGGGTTTCAGCGGATGGTTTGGCGCAAAACAGTCTTCCGAAATCCCCTCCGGATAATTATCCAGCACCAATCGTACCGGATCGAGCACCGCGATGCGTCGTTCAGCGGCCTGATTCAGATCTTCACGCATGCATTCTTCCAGCACACTCATGTCAATCCATGAATCAGCCTTGGAAACGCCGATGCGGTCGGTAAACAGACGGAAACCCGCCGCGGTAAATCCCCTGCGCCGCGCACCAACCAGCGTCGGCAACCGCGGATCATCCCAGCCATCTACCGCGCCGCTTTCTACCAACTGGATCAACTTGCGCTTCGACAATACCACATAGGTCAAATTAAGCCGCGCAAACTCAATCTGTTGCGAATGCCAGCCAATCTGTGGATACAGCTTGTCCAATACCCAGTCATACAATGGCCGATGATCTTCAAACTCCAGCGTACACACAGAGTGGGTAATATGTTCCAACGCATCAGAAATACAATGTGTGTAATCGTATAACGGATAGATGCACCAGTTATTACCAGTACGATGATGCTCGGCATGGCGGATACGATAAATGACCGGGTCACGCAAATTCATGTTAGGCGAAGCCATATCAATTTTGGCGCGCAACACATGCTCCCCATCGCCAAATTCACCGGCGCGCATGCGACGAAAAAACCCCAGATTTTCCGCCACGCTCCGATCCCGAAACGGGCTATTGATTCCGGGTTCGCTCAGGTTGCCACGCCCGACACGTATTTCCTCCGCACACTGACTGTCCACATACGCCAACCCTTGCTCAATCAGGTATTCGGCAAACGCATACAAGCGATCAAAGTAGTCCGAAGCATAAAACAGATTGTCGCCCCAGTCGAAGCCCAGCCAGCGTACCGCGTCCAGAATCGAATCCACATACTCTTGCTCTTCTTTTTCCGGATTGGTATCGTCAAACCGCATGTGGCACTGTCCACCATAATCACGAGCCAGACCAAAATTAAGAAAAATCGATTTCGCATGACCATAATGCAAATAGCCATTTGGTTCGGGCGGGAAACGGGTTGCCACCCGCCCACCCCACTTCTGGCTGGCCATGTCCTCATCAAGGATATGGCGGATGAAGTTGGAAATCACGGGTTTATCTGTCAAGTCGGGCATAACAACGTATAATTCGAAAAAAAAGCAGGAATGGGGATAGTAATGCAACGGCGAGATTTTATCAAAGGTGCAACAGGATTGGGCGCGGCAGGATTGGGGGCCATCGCAACGATGACGCCCGCCATGGCCGCAAGATTACCCGACATTCAATGGCGCATGGCATCGAGTTTTCCCAAAAATCTGGATACCATCTACCATGCTGCCGAGCGATTGGCCGATCGCGTTGCCGCACTGACTTCCGGCAAATTTCGTATTCGCGTCTTCGCTGGTGGCGAACTGGTACCCGGCCTGCAAGTACTCGACGCCGTACAGAATGGCACGGTCGAATGCGGCCATAGCGCCAGTTATTATTATGTCGGCAAAAACATGGCGTTTGCCTTTGATTGCGCCATGCCATTCGGCATGACCAACCGCCAGCAAAATGCCTGGATGTATTACGGTGGCGGTTTACAATTATTGCGTGGATTATTCAAAGAATACAATATCATCCAGTTTCCGGGCGGCAATACCGGCGCACAGATGGGAGGCTGGTTCCGCCATGAAGTGCATTCGCTGGCCGACCTGAAAGGTCTGAAAATGCGTATTCCCGGTCTCGGCGGCAAAATCATGGCCCGGCTTGGCGTCATTCCGCAAACCCTGCCTGGCAGCGATATCTATCCCGCACTGGAAACCGGCGCCATTGACGCAGCCGAATGGGTAGGGCCTTACGACGACGAAAAGCTCGGTTTTCACAAAATTGCCAAAAACTACTACTACCCGGGTTGGTGGGAAGGCGGCCCCCAACTGTCCTTCATGGTGCATTTGCCAAAATGGCAAGCACTACCGCAGCCATACCAACAGGCTTTCGAAATCGCCGCAGCGGAACAAAACCTGCTCATGCCCGCAGAATATGATGCCAAAAATCCACCGGCGCTCATGCGACTGGTGCAACAAGGCGTCAAACTGCATGCTTTTCCCAAAGACTTCATGTTGGCAGCCCGCCGCGCCAGCTACCAACTCTTTGAAGAAGAAGCGGCACGCAACCCGATTTTCCACACCATTTATCAATCCTGGCGCCCCTTCCTGGAAGCGGAATTGCAATGGTTCAAAATCGGCGAAGCACCGTATGA
Organism: Pseudomonadota bacterium; assembly: GCA_021790515.1. GTDB lineage: Bacteria > Pseudomonadota > Gammaproteobacteria > Burkholderiales > Sulfuriferulaceae > Sulfuriferula. The sequence goes on along the minus strand of JAJYHV010000067.1, from coordinate 425 downwards.
GAATTTTATGGACTACGTACGGTAAACGTTCAAACCTTGTCGGGCAAATTCAACCGTCCATCGCGTCTGGCCATCCGCACTCGCGATTACTTGAAACAAACATGACAGGATGACTCAGGAAGAAACAAATTGGCGACTTCTCACATAAGCAATGGTTCTGGCTACGATGACCAGCAGTGCAGGTGACAGCATTGCAACAACATGATAAATCTCCTCCATCTTGTCACCATTATATTCATGGGCAATGATATTTCTCAATTCACGTATTTTGATGATGTCTGATGCTGCGCCAAAACCACGTTTTTCTGCACGAAAGATACGATCGAGTATCGTACTTGCGCCCGTCAACTCAATATCGTCAATCAGGCGAAAAATCCGCTGGATTAACAAGTCGGCCAATCTGGCAAACCGGCTGGTTAGGGAAG
>JAJYHV010000028.1 GCA_021790515.1 Pseudomonadota bacterium | reverse complement strand
TCCATCAGGGCTCGCAGACAGAAAAACCGTCTGCAATAAAGCCGGATATAAGACTGCAACCGATTCAAGTTTTTCCAAACACGCAATATCTCTTGCAAAACGGGAGGCGTCCATATAAGCGCTGATTAATTCCTCCATGAGGAGCAAAGCAGACCAAATCGCGATGATCGCGAGTCGGACGACGAAGGTCGTAGCCGAGACGACGATGCCAGGGAGGTCGGCGAATCAAGCGACGCGATGTTTGTGCCGGCTTCGCCCGTCTTCCAGCCTGGCTGCGGGCACCTGACGCAGGCGACGGGCATCCAGATCGGTCACCGAAGGTTTGTCTTCGCGCAACCGGAACAAATTGACCGAAGCCAGCACATCCTCGACTTGCGCATGCATCTGGCGCGCGCGGTCTGCCAGTTGCTGAACCATGGCGGCATTCTGTTGGGTGATCGCGTCTATCTGATTCACCGCTGCGGTCACCTGACCCACGCCGATACGCTGCTCACCGCTGGCCGAATGCACCTCCCCCAGCAGTTCATTGGACTTTGTCAGCGCGGCCAGCATGTCCTGCACGCGTTCGCGCGCCTCTTGCGTACGCTGGTTGCCATCCTGCACCTGTTTGCCGGAATCGGCAATGAGCAACCGGATGTCTTGTGCCGCTGCCGCCGTTCGCTGCGCCAGAGCACGCACCTCCTCTGCCACCACAGCAAAACCCCGCCCGGTTTCTCCGGCACGCGCCGCTTCCACGGCAGCATTGAGCGCCAGTATATTGGTCTGGAATGCCACGGCTTCAATCAAATGCACCATTTCGCCAATCTTTTCCGAGGCTCCGGTAATGTTGGTCATGGTCTGGGCAACGTTTTGCACGGCAGCGTCGCTTTGGCGAGCGATATGCTGCGCGTCGCTGGCCAGTTTGACACAGTGCAGCGTGGCTTCGGCGCTCTGTTTGACAGTGCCGTTGATTTCCTCCAGCGAGGCCGCCGCCTCTTGCAGGCTGCTGGCTTGGGATTCGGTCCGAGACGACATGTCCATATTGCCGGAAGCAATCTCTGCAATGGCGGCGCGCAATTGTTCGATGTTTCGTTCAAAATCGCCGATGATGCCGCGAATATTGATTTGCGCCTGATCCAGTGCCTGATGGATATCGCCAAACATGGCGTCGGCCGATGCCGCGCCGCTGCTCTGAGCAGCCGTCAGGTCTCCAGCGGACAGTTGGCCCGCCTGCCGCAAAATGCCGCGCAATGGATGGCGTACCATGTGCCATGCAAGCAGCGTCGCACCGAGCATTACCGTCAGCGCAAGCAGCGCCGAGACGATATGGGACACAACCATCCATTCAATAGCTGTCACCAGCACAAGGGCGCTGACCATGAGGGCAAAAAATCGTGTTTGCAAACCCGGTGTCAACCTGCGTTTGAGTAATGAAAACCAATCCAGCCGGATTACCTTGCCATGCCGCAACACTGTCGTCAGCCTGCCCGCCTGTTCCTGCGCCAGCATCTGCGCATAAAGCGGCGCTGCGCCAGCAATCGCCTCGCGCGCGGCTGCTACCCGCACCGACAGGTAGCCCGTGATTTCCCCTCGCTCGCGAATCGGTGTGGCATTGGCCAACACCCAATAATGATCACCGTTCTTGCGCCGGTTTTTGACCAATCCGGACCAGGGATAGCCCGCCTTGAGTGTGGCCCATAAATCACGAAATGCCTCTTGCGGCATATCGGGATGCCGGACGATATTGTGCGGTTGACCCAGTAATTCCGCTTTCGAAAAACCGCTGGCCTCGACGAAATTATGGTTGGCGTACAAAATGCGTCCTTGCACGTCAGTGACTGAGACCAGGTGTTCGTTGGCAGGCAAAAGATATTCATGTTGGCTGACTGGCTGATTGTTCCGCACAAAGCACCCCCCAACTGTCTGTCGTTGTATTGCGGGCGAAAATCGCCCGGCACTGTCTGGTTAATTACCGGTGGCGTCCCAAACCGGGTTGATACTAGTACAAACCAATTCCAAATGCAACTTAAAGATATTCTTATGTTAAGAAAGCGCCGATCTATTTCCACATGGTCGCGACGGTGGCCTGGCGGGATGTCATGGCAGTATCCTGTCGGCATTATAATTTCGTCGTTTTTCAGCCTGATTTGCCGCATATCCTGTTCCTGTCTCGCTTATAATCTCCCTTCGCATCAGTGACACTGGCGGCGGCAACGACAGACCGGTCGTTGTTGCGCGTCCACCCGAATTACAGGAAGCATCATGGCAATCAAAGCAACTGTTTTTAAAGCCAATCTGCAAATTGCGGATATGGAGCGTCACTACTATCAGGATCACGCGTTGACATTGGTCAGGCATCCGTCCGAAACAGATGAGCGTCTTATGGTGCGATTGCTTGCTTTTGCGCTGCATGCACATGAATATTTGGAGTTTGGTCAAGGTATGACCGTGGACGATGAGGCGGACTTGTGGTTGAAGGATTTAACCGGGTTGATTGAGTTATGGATCGATGTTGGCATCCCGGATGAAAGGCTGATTCGAAAAGCCTGCGGTCGTTCCAATCAGGTAGTGGTGTATTGCTATGGTGGACGTGTGGCCGAGATGTGGTTTGTGCAAAACAGCCCCCAGTTTGCACGGCAGGATAATCTTACCGTTATCAACCTGTCTGTGACGAGTACACAAGCACTGACCAAGCTGACGCAACGCAACATGAGTTTGCAATGCACAATTCAGGATGACCAAGTGTGGATAAGTGATGGTTCTGTTAGTGTGCAAGTGGATCGGACAGTATTGAAGGCGGCAACAAAGTAATTTCATTTCTACTGATGATTATCCGCCATGAGCTGTGTTGCAGGTCAAATCGGGAAGATTGTGACGCGCAGGACGAAGGTCGTAGTCGGGACTACGATGCCAAGGAGGTCGACGAAGCGAGCGCACGATTTGTGGTCTGCTTTGTTCCTCGTGGAGGAGTGAATCAGCGCTTCCTTAAAGGCCGGTGGCTTCATTGCCAAGCGCTTGCATCACGTGTTGCAGGCGTTGCTTGACTTCTGTCGCCAGTGTGGTGATTTCGGGTCGGTCGACCAGGGTGAGCACGGCATCTGGATCCATGAACTCAATGTGAACCACGCCGGAAGCGTCTTGCCGCACCACGACGTTGCAGGGCAGGAGCAAGCCGATTGATGGGTCAGCGTCGAGTGCGCGGTGCGCCAGAGGGGGATTGCAGGCACCCAGTATCCGGTAAGGAGGCATGTCCAGATTCAGTTTCTTTTTCATGGCGGCTGCGACGTCAATATCGGACAGGATGCCAAATCCTTCGGTTTGCAGTGCTTGGGTGATGTGTGTGATGGCGTTATCAAACGTCATGTCAACGGTGGTTCCAAATCCATATTTGGCCATGAGTATTTCCTTTTGGTGGAAGGTTATGGGGTGGCAAGACAGAGTGCCAGCGCTTGTTCCCAGTCGGGCAATTGTAACCCGAACGCTCGCATCAGTTTGCTGTTGTCCAGCACGGAGTTTTCCGGACGTTTGGCCGGAGTCGGGTATTGGCTGGCGGGTATCGGGTTTAGGGCAAGGTGATGCCCATCGGGTAGTGTGGTGCGGGCCAGAATGGCGCGGGCGAAATCATACCAGCTGGTTGTTCCACCACAGGTCAGGTGATAAATGCCGGATTGATTCGGGTCAGAAAACGGCTTTTGTGCAATGATTTGTGCGCTGGCTTCCGCAATCATGCGCGACCAGGTCGGTGCGCCAAACTGATCGTTGACGATGTTGAGCGCATTGCGTTCGCGAAACAGACGTTGCATGGTCAGCAGAAAGTTGTTGCCGCGCAGGCTGTATACCCAACTGGTGCGCAAGATGATGTACGAGATGCCTTGCGCGGCAATCGCTTGCTCGCCTTCCAGTTTGGTGGTGCCGTACACGCCTAAGGGAGCGGTGGTGTCGGTTTCATGCCATGCGCCGGATTTGCTGCCGTCGAAAACATAGTCGGTAGAAAAATGCACGAGATGCGCACCTGTTTTTTTTGCTTCTTCCGCCAGAATGGCGGGTGCGATGGTGTTGACGGCACGTGCGGTTTCGGTGTCGGATTCAGCTTTGTCAACGGCAGTATAAGCGGCAGGGTTGACAATGAGTTGTGGACGGATGCGTTGTACCATGTCACGGATGGCGTGGCCATCGGCAAGATTGAGTTCGTCGCGGCGCGGTGCGAACACCGTGCCAAGGGTAGCCAGCGTGTGTTGTAGCTCCCAGCCGACCTGGCCGTTGACGCCAGTGAGCAAAATGTTCACGGGAACACCTCACATTGGGACAGCGGCAGCCCGGCGGCATCTTTGGCGGCAATGGTGGGTTCGCTATCCAGTGGCCAGGAGATGTTCAGGGCGGGATCGTTCCATAACAGGCAACGCTCGTCGGGTGGGGACCAGTAATCTGTTGTTTTATATAAAAACTCAGCGGTATCTGAGGTGACGACGAAGCCGTGGGCAAAGCCCGGTGGAATCCATGCCATGCGTTTGTTGTCTGCCGAGAGCTCCATGCCAACCCATTGACCGAATGTCGGTGAGTTTTTGCGCAGGTCGACCGCGACGTCAAATACGCTACCCGCGATGACGCGTACCAGTTTACCTTGGGTGTGTTGAATCTGGTAATGCAGTCCGCGTAATACGCCTCGTCTGGAACGAGAGTGATTGTCCTGTACAAATTCATCGGTGATGCCGAGTTCCTGCATGGCGCGCTTATTGTAACTTTCGAAAAAGAATCCCCGCTCGTCACCGAATACTTTGGGGTCAATCATGAAAACGTCAGGAATGGTGGTGTCGATGCGTTGCATGATGTCCTCTGTCAGAACAGGTGTTCGTTGAGCATGTTGAACAGGTATTGGCCGTAGGCGTTCTTTTTCAGCGGTTGTGCCAGTCGCTCGACTTGTGCCGCATCAATATAACCCTGTCGATAAGCGATTTCTTCCGGGCAGGCCACTTTGAGTCCCTGCCGGTTTTCGATGGTCTGGATAAAGGTAGCGGCTTCCAGCAAAGATTCGTGTGTGCCGGTATCCAGCCAGGCATGGCCACGGCCCATGACCTCGACGCGCAGTTGATCGCGCTTCAGGTATTCCAGATTAACGTCGGTGATTTCAAGTTCGCCGCGCGGTGAGGGTTTAAGGTGACGGGCAATGTCGATGACCTGATCATCGTAAAAATAAAGTCCGGTGACGGCGTAGCGGGATTTTGGTTGTGCGGGTTTTTCAGCCAGACTGATGGCCTTGCCTTGCGCATTGAATTCGACGACGCCATAACGCTCCGGGTCGTGTACCGGATAGGCAAATACAGTGGCGCCGTGTGAGCGTTCGCTGGCGTTGCGCAGATCCATGCCCAGTTCATGACCGTAAAACAGGTTGTCGCCTAATATCAGGGTGCTGGGGCGGTTGCCAATGAAGTCAGCGCCAATGATGAATGCCTGCGCTAACCCGTCTGGCGATGCCTGTACAGCGTAATGTAGCGAGATACCCCATTGACTGCCATCGCCGAGCAGTTGCTCAAAACGTGGGGTGTCTTGCGGTGTGGAGATGATGAGAATGTCACGGATTCCCGCCAGCATCAGGGTGGTCAGCGGGTAATAAATCATCGGTTTGTCGTACACGGGCAGCAATTGTTTTGAGACCGCCTGCGTGACGGGGTACAGACGGGTGCCGGAACCACCGGCCAGAATGATTCCACGGCGTGAGTTCATGCGGCGCTCCCATAGTGTCGGGAAACCCACTGACGATAATCACCGCTGAGGATGTTGTTAATCCAGTCCTGATTGTTCAGATACCAGTCAACTGTCTTGCGAATGCCGGTTTCGAAGCTTTCCTGCGGTCGCCAGCCCAGTTCGCGTTCTATCTTGCGTGCATCAATGGCGTAGCGGCGATCGTGCCCTGCCCGGTCACGAATATGCTGGATGAGGTTGGCATGTGGTGCAGATGATGGGCATGCCTGATCCAAAATGGTGCATAACGTATGAACAACCTCAAGGTTGGTTTTTTCGTTCCAACCACCAATATTGTAAACTTCGCCGGGGGTGCCGTTTTCCAGTACGGTGCGAATGGCGCTGCAGTGGTCACCGACGTACAGCCAGTCCCGGACATTCAGTCCGTCGCCGTAAATGGGCAGTGGTTCGCCCTTCAGGGCGTTGAGTATCATCAGGGGAATCAGTTTTTCCGGAAATTGCCATGGGCCGTAGTTGTTCGAGCAATTGGTGGTCAGCACCGGCAGGCCATAGGTGTGGTGCCAGGCACGCACCAGGTGGTCGGAGGCCGCTTTGGAGGCAGAATAGGGGCTGTTGGGTGCGTAAGGTGTGGTTTCGGTAAAGGGTGGGTCATTCGCATTGAGTGAGCCATACACTTCGTCTGTAGAAACGTGCAGAAAGCGAAATGCGGTTTTTTCTGTGCCGGTCAGCGATTCCCAATATTCTCGCGTGGCTGCAAGCAGATGAAAGGTGCCGACGACATTGGTCTGGATGAAGTCCTCCGGGCCGTGAATCGAGCGATCGACGTGACTTTCGGCGGCAAAGTTGACGATGGCGCGCGGGCGATGTTTGGCGAGCAGTTCTTTTACCAGACTGCTGTCACCGATGTCGCCTTGTACAAAATGGTGACCAGCGCCATTCATGACGCTGGCAAGATTGTGCAGATTGCCGGCGTAAGTCAGCTTGTCGAGATTGATGATGGGTTCGCTGTGGATTTGCAGCCAGTCCAGTACAAAATTAGCGCCGATGAACCCGGCGCCGCCAGTTACAAGAATCATGGTGGTGGTCTCAATGTTGTTGTCAGAAAAATACGGTCACGCATTGGCGATTCATTGGCGATTATAATGCAGTATCGCCGATTGTGGCAGCATTTGATGACAATGCCATGACGGAGTGCGGATACTTTACTGATTAACTCCCGCATCGTCGTCCCGGCTACGACCTGCACCGTGCGCGTTGCGATCTTTCCGATCTTTCCGATCTGGCCCGCAACGCGGCCCATGGCAGAGTAAATCAGCGCTTCCTTGGAAATTTGAACACGATGGATGACGGTTGTGCGCGAATGTTGTTGGCGGCACACTCCGTCAGGTCGGACAATCAGTGAGGGCGATGTCTTCGTTGAAACGTAACTGGACATTGTCGTGTTCATCGACATCCAGTGTGACCGTGCCACCGTTGGCCAATCGGCCGAACAACAATTCATCGGCCAGTGCACGGCGCAGGGTGTCCTGGATCAGACGTGCCATCGGGCGCGCGCCCATGACCGGGTCGAAACCTTTTCTGCCCAGCCAGGCTTTGAGCGCGTCGGTAAAGTGCGCTTCCACTTTTTTGTCGTGTAGCTGGGCTTCCAGTTGCATGAGGAATTTTTCCACGACGCGTTGAATGATGTCGGGCGACAGGGCGGCAAACGGAATGATGGCATCCAGTCGATTACGGAATTCAGGAGTGAACTGGTTCTTGATGGCAGCCATTTCGTCACCGGTCTGTGTGGCGGTGGTAAAACCGATGCGTGCTTTGCTCAGCGCTTCGGCGCCGGCGTTGGTGGTCATGATGATGATGGTATGACGAAAATCTGCCCGACGCCCATTGTTGTCGGTCAGGGTGCCATGATCCATGACTTGCAGCAGGACGTTGTAAACATCAGGGTGAGCTTTCTCGATTTCATCCAGCAACAAGACGGAATGCGGGTGTTTGGTCACGGATTCTGTCAATAATCCGCCCTGTTCGAAGCCGACGTACCCCGGAGGGGCGCCAATCAGGCGCGAAACGGCATGGCGCTCCATGTACTCTGACATGTCAAAGCGAATGAGTTCGATGCCCAGTGTGTAGGCAAGCTGGCGGGCAACTTCGGTTTTGCCGACGCCCGTCGGGCCGGAAAACAGGAAGCAGCCAATGGGTTTTTGCGGGTTGCCAAGACCGCTGCGAGTCATTTTGATAGCTGAAGCCAGTGCGGTAATGGCACCGTCCTGACCAAACACGACTGCCTTGAGGTCTCGTTCCAGTGTTTTGAGTTGTCGGGTGTCGTCCTGTGAGACGGCGTTGGCGGGGACGCGGGCGATTTTGGCAATGGTGTCTTCAATCTCGCGGCGAGTAATGACTTTTTTCTGTCGTGATTTTGGCAGGATGCGTTGTGCGGCACCTGCCTCATCGATGACATCGATGGCTTTGTCAGGCAGGTGGCGATCGTTGATGTAACGTGCCGACAGCTCGGCGGCGGTAGTCAACGCTGACAAGGTGTATTTGATGCCATGGTGTTGTTCGAAGCGCGATTTCAGGCCGCGCAGAATGGCTACGGTTTCGTTGATGCTAGGTTCGGTGACGTCGATTTTTTGAAAGCGTCGTGACAAGGCATGGTCTTTTTCGAAAATACCCCGGTATTCCGTATAAGTGGTCGCGCCGACGCATTTGAGCTGGCCGGCGGATAAAGCGGGTTTGAGCAGATTGGAAGCGTCCAGTGTGCCGCCGGAAGCGGCTCCGGCGCCAATCAGGGTATGAATTTCGTCAATGAACAGAATCGCTCCCGGGTTTGCCTGCAATTGCTTCAACACGGCTTTCAGGCGTTGTTCGAAATCGCCACGGTATTTTGTGCCTGCCAGCAGCGCGCCCATATCCAGTGCATAAATCACGCTGTTGGACAGGATATCCGGTACTTGACCTTCGACAATGCGACGCGCCAAACCTTCTGCAATGGCCGTTTTTCCGACGCCGGCTTCGCCAACCAGCAGCGGGTTGTTCTTGCGACGACGGCATAGGGTCTGGATGACGCGATCCAGTTCGTTGTCGCGGCCGATCAGCGGGTCGATTTTGCCGGCGATGGCCCGGGCGTTGAGATTCTCGGTAAAGCTGTCCAGCGGGCTGGAAGAAGTTGCGTTTTCTTCGGCCGTTTCGGAAGCGGGTTCGGCGTGCTGGGATTCGGTTTGCGGTGTTTTGCTGACCCCGTGCGACAGGTAGTTGACCACGTCCAGGCGGGTCAATCCTTGTTGTGACAAATAATATACCGCGTGGGAGTCTTTCTCGCCAAAAATGGCTACTAGCACATTGGCGCCGTTGACTTCTTTTTTGCCGGAAGACTGAACGTGCAGGACGGCTCGTTGAATGACACGCTGAAAGCCCAGGGTGGGTTGGGCATCAATGTCATGGGTTCCCGCGACAGTTGGCGTCTGTTTGGCGATGAATTCGGTCAATTGCTGGCGCAGCGTGTCAATGTTCACGGCACAGGCGCGCAACACTTCAGCGGCAGAGGGGTTGTCGGCCAGTGCCAGCAGCAGGTGTTCGACGGTGATGAATTCGTGCCGTTTCTGGCGTGCTTCCATAAATGCCAGATGCAGACTGACTTCTAGTTCCTGGGCAATCATTTACTCTTCCTCCATCACGCACTGTAAGGGGTGTTGGTGTTTGCGTGCTTCGGCAGTCACCTGCGCCACTTTGGTGGCTGCGATGTCTGCCGGGTATTTTCCGCAAACGCCCCGTCCTTCAGTGTGAACCTGTAACATTACTCGGGTGGCCTGTTCCTTGTTTTTGCCAAAAAACACTTGCAAAATGTGTACCACGAAATCCATTGGCGTGTAATCATCATTTAACAGGATGACTTTATACAGAGACGGTGGCTTTAATTTCGTCTTTGCTGGCGCCAATGCCAATTCGTCATGACGCCCGGGTGTCAAACGAGCCGGATTTTTGGTGCTTGTTGAGCTGCTTGTCACGGCTATCCTGTCCTGCATTGTTTTGGAAACGACGAAACTGGTGGTTTGACAGGCCGTGTTTTCCATGGTGCGGTGACAGGCCGTCCAAATAACCTGGGGAAGCACTGATTTATTCCCACACGGCCGCGACGGTGGCCTGGCGGAGTGAAATGCAAGGCGCGGCGCGATCTCCCTGATTTGATCCACAACGCGGTTCATGGCGGAGTAAATCAGTGCTTCCTCAGGATCAATTTTGACGGGTTGTGTGAATTTTTCAAGTGTTTATGCAAACTTTATCATAAATATTATGCTTTCGTGCATTTAGCGCTTGCAAAACTCTTTGCGAAGGAGTAAAAAGTCATCCGGAGTTGGGTATCAAGCTTTCAGCAAGTCTGGTGTAACCGTTGTGTGAGCTGTCGTTGTATGAACTTGATCCTCAAACATGATGGCCTATGGGCTTGGTTTTTTATCGAGGATGCAGTAAAAATGGCGACTGGAACAGTAAAATGGTTTAACGATTCCAAAGGATTCGGATTCATCACCCCTGACGATGGCAGCGAAGATTTGTTCGCACACTTCTCTGCTATCAATATGGGTGGTTTTAAAACTCTGAAAGAGGGCCAAAAGGTCAGCTTTGAAGTTTCTCAAGGACCAAAAGGCAAACAAGCCTCCAACATTCAGCCAGCCTGAGTGTAGATCTCACACATGAAAGTGTGTGAGATTTGTTTGCCTTCGTCGTTTTTTCGACGATAACAGGGTTGGCAAGAGATTTTGTTTGAACAAACAAAAAGCGCGATGAAATCGCGCTTTTTGTGCTTGTCGTGTTTTTACAGCGACGTGTACGAATGGCGTGGAAAATGGCATGGGGTTAATCATGCCATTCGTGCTTTTGTGGTACATTATTTGTGATGTGTTACATGTGTTGAATGATCGCTTGTCCGAAGGCGGAACAACTCAGTTGGGTGGCGTTTTCCATCAAACGGGCGAAGTCATAGGTGACTGTTTTGCTGGCGATGGCGCCGGACATGCCCTGAATGATGCAATCTGCTGCTTCGTTCCAACCCATGTGGCGTAACATCATTTCGGCCGACAGAATGATGGAGCCAGGGTTGACGTAATCTTTGCCGGCATATTTTGGCGCTGTGCCATGCGTGGCTTCAAACATGGCTACGGTGTCGGAGAGATTGGCGCCTGGTGCGATGCCGATGCCGCCAACTTCGGCGGCCAGCGCGTCCGAAATATAATCGCCATTCAGGTTCAGTGTGGCGATGACGTCGTATTCATCCGGACGCAGTAAAATCTGTTGCAGGAAGGCGTCTGCGATAACGTCCTTGATGACAATCCCGTTTGGTAGTTGGCACCAGGGGCCGCCATCGATTTCAACGGCGCCAAACTCACGTTTTGCCAACTCGTAACCCCATTTCTTGAATCCACCTTCGGTGAATTTCATGATATTGCCTTTGTGAACCAGGGTGACGGAGCGGCGTTGGTGATCGATGGCGTATTGAATGGCGCGTCGGATCAGTCGTTCACTGCCTTCTATCGAGACGGGTTTGATACCGATGGCCGAAGATGCAGGGAAACGAATCTTTTTGACCGCCATTTCTGATTGCAGCCAGGCAATCACCTGTTTTGCTTCTGCGCTCTCGGCTTCCCATTCGATGCCGGCGTAAATGTCTTCGGTATTTTCACGGAAGATAACCATGTCAATTTTTTCTGGTGCTTTGACCGGACTGGGGACGCCGGCAAAATAGCGCACGGGTCGCAGGCAGACATACAAATCCAATTGTTGGCGCAAGGCAACATTGAGCGAGCGAATGCCGCCAGAAATGGGTGTGGTCAACGGACCTTTGATGGAGACAACAAAATCGCGCACGGCTTCAATGGTTTCGTTCGGCAGCCAATTATCGGCACCATACACGTGCGTCGCTTTTTCACCTGCGTAAATTTCCATCCAGGCAATCTTGCGTTGCGTGCCATAGGCCTTGCTGACAGCAGCATCGACCACGGCGCGCATGACGGGCGTGATGTCTACACCGGTGCCGTCACCTTCAATGAACGGGATGATGGGATGATCCGGCACGGTAAGTGAACCATTGGTGTTCAGATAAATTGCCTCGCCGGTTTCCGGAATCCGGATATGCTGGTATGACGTGGTTTGGTCTGCTGGGTTTTGTTCTGACATGGCGATATATTCCTGATGAGGGTGAGTGATTGGGGGTGAATTAAGTTGACCAGACAGGATTGCAAATCTGGCCGAAAAAGTCAAACCACTGTCGCAGGTCAAACGGTTTGTTGCGATATTTTGCTGATATTCGTTCCCGGCGTGCAAAAAAAATCGTCATGAGTTGTCAACCTGTTTTGCTTGCGTTGCGTTATTTGCCATGACGACAACGAAGTTGTGTCACTGTTGCAAAATGGTTTATTATCGTGCTCCATTATTTTTTAAGGATGTAAACATGAACAAACTGCTGTCTGGTCTTATCGTCGCTGCTTTCGCTGCTGTTTCTTTCTCTGCCATGGCTGCCGATGCTGCTCCTGCTGCTGATGCTGCTCCTGCTGCCAAAGCTGCTCCTGCCAAGCACAAAGCTGCTCATAAAGCTCATCACAAGGCTAAAAAGCATCACGCCGCCAAAAAAGCCAAAAAAGCTGCTGCTCCTGCTGCTGCCCCTGCTGCCAATTAATTCGGCAATCAGTGGTCTGAAAGGCAGGGAGATATCCCTGCCTTTTTTGTTGTTGGTGTCTTTGGAAAAAATATGGAAAGATGGAAACCACACGTCACCGTTGCTGCCGTGCTGGAACGCGAGGGGCGTTTTTTGCTGGTGGAAGAAATGACGGAAACCGGCATTCGTTTCAATCAGCCGGCAGGACATCTCGAACCGGGCGAATCGTTGCTCGACGCGGTGGTGCGGGAAACATTCGAAGAATCATCATGGCATATCGTGCCGGATTATTTGCTGGGGGTATATCAATGGTATCAACCAGATAACCAGCGTACCTGGTTGCGTTTTGCCTTTACAGGAAAACTGCTGACAGAGGTGTCTGGTCACGAACTTGATACCGGGATTGTTGCGGCACATTGGTTGACGCTGGACGAAGTGGTCGCATTGTCGATACAACATCGCAGCCCGTTGGTAATGGCTTGCATACGGGATTACCTTGCCGGGGTGCGTTTGCCTCTGGAGGCGTTGCATGATATCGATTGAGCCGGTTGCTGGCGCATCAGCGCAGCATGTCGTGGTGGGAATGTCTGGCGGGGTGGATTCCAGCGTGACGGCCTGGCTGTTGAAACAACAGGGGTATCATGTGACAGGCGTGTTCATGAAAAACTGGGAAGATGCTGACGATGAGCATTGTCCTGCCCGGCAGGATTTTCTGGATGTGCTGGCCGTGGCAGATATCATTGGTATCGAGATTGAGGCGGTTAATTTTAGCGCGGAATATAAAGAACGGGTTTTTGCGCATTTTTTGCGTGAGTATCGCGCCGGTCGCACACCGAATCCAGATGTGTTGTGCAATGCGGAAATCAAGTTTAATGCTTTTCTGGATTATGCACTGGCCTTGGGTGCAGACCGGATTGCGACCGGACATTATGCGCGGCTGGCTGAGCGGGATGGTTTGCAGCAATTATGGCGCGCCGTTGATGCTGCCAAGGATCAGAGTTATTTTTTGTATCGTTTGAATCAACAACAGTTGCAGCACACTATGTTTCCATTGGGCAATATGCTAAAGCCGGATGTGCGCAGACTGGCACAGGAAATCGGCTTGCCCAATGCGGCCAAAAAAGACAGCACGGGCATCTGTTTCATCGGTGAGCGGCCTTTTCGGGCATTCCTGCAACAATATTTGCCGATTGAGCCGGGCGAAATGCAGACACCGGAAGGGGTTCGGGTGGGAGAGCACCAAGGGTTGATGTACTACACCATCGGGCAGCGTCAGGGGTTGGGTATTGGCGGCGCGGGAGAACCGTGGTTTGTTGCCGGCAAGGACATGGTGCACAATGTTTTGCTGGTGGTACAAGGGCACGGCCATCCTCTGTTGCAACGCGAGGCATTGGCTGCTCGTGAGTTGAGCTGGATTGCGGGTATGGCGCCGGCCATACAGAGAGCCAGCGCCAAAACCCGTTACCGTCAGGCGGATGCGGCTTGTCAGGTCGATGTGAAGGATGATTTGTTGCTGACGTTTGATGTGCCGCAGTGGGCGGTGACACCAGGGCAGTCGGCGGTATTGTACGATGGGGAGCGTTGTCTTGGCGGCGGCATTATTGTTTGAGCTCCATTGCGCTCGGGTCGTATTGTTCGAGTCACATTGTTTGATGTGCAATTGTTTGATGTGCAATTGTTTGATTCGTACGTCAAATCTGGTATCGTGAAACAATGGTGATATCGGTACGGAGAATAATATGCAGACCAAACCGGCGGGATTATCTGACTGGGTGAATTTTTTGCGTGAAGCACAGGTTCCTGTGCTTAAACGCACGGTACGAGAATTGCGCGAAGCGCGGGATCAGGATCATGAAGTGCATGTCGTAACCACCATTTTACGGCACGACCCACTGATGACATTGATTCTGTTGCGTTATTTGCAGCAGAATAAGCGTCGCTCGCAAGTGGATGAGGTGGTGCAGGTTGAGCAGGCGCTCATGATGATCGGTTTGCAGGGTTTTTATGACAAAGTGGTGCCGGGGTTGCTGGCGGAAGATGTGCTGAAGTCGCAACCGGCCGCCATCATCGGCCTGTTGCACTCTGTGCAACAGGCCACCAGATCGGCTTATTTTGCCAGAGACTGGTCGATTCGACTCAAGGATTTGCATTTTGATGAAATTCATGTCGCCGCGTTGCTGCACAATTTTGCAGACATTCTGTTGTGGTGCCATACCCCGGAACAGATGATTCAGGTGCGGACATTGCAATTGCAGAACAGTGCATTGCGCACTCGTGATGCGCAGCGACAGGTTCTGGGTTTTAAAATTTCTGATTTGCAGCTCGAATTGGCAAAAACCTGGCAGTTACCCGAATTGCTGATTCATTTTATGGAGCGTAACTGGGCACATGAGCGCCAGATGCGAACGTTGGTGTTGTCCGTCAACCTGAGTCGACACCTGTCCAATGGCTGGGAAGATGCGGCATTGCCGGATGATTACCAGGATATCAGCGAGTTGTTGCACCTGCCACCGGGGCAGGTGATGGAGTTGGTGCGCGAGGCGAAAACCTGAGTCAATTTGTCTTGCGTTCGAACAGACTGAGCGATTCGACGTGTGCGGTATGCGGAAACATGTTCGCAATACCAGCGCTGATTAGCCGATAATTTTTTTCATGTACCAGAATGCCTGCGTCGCGTGCCAGTGTGGCGGGGTTGCAGGAGACGTACACGATGCGTTGGGGGGCCTTGTCCCCCAATGATTGTACGAGTGCCTGTGCGCCGTCACGCGGCGGATCAATGAGCATCTTGTCGAAATGTCCCAGCGCTGGCCACGATGCCGGGGTCATCTTGAACAGGTCGGCATGGGTGAAGGCGGCATTGGAAATCAGGTTGTGATCCGCATTTTGCTGCGCACGAATGACAAGGTCATGGCTGCCTT
>JAJYHV010000035.1 GCA_021790515.1 Pseudomonadota bacterium | reverse complement strand
CTTCCTAAACCCGGCCAGAGGAAGCTATCATCTAAATTCTTCTCGATATTGACAGGGACGTGACCAGAACCACTGATTTATTTTATCAAGCTGCCGTCGTGACGGTGCGGGAATAAACCGGTGGTTTCTGTATAGGGATAATGAATGAATAAACACCTGCACTCAGTCAGGCTGCCAATTATCGGTTTGCTGGTGAGCGCTTTATGCTGGGGGGTTGTCTGGTATCCATACCGCTGGCTGGACATGCAGGGCGTTTCTGCATTGCCGGCATCCATGCTGACGTATGTGTTGGCATTGTTGCTTGGGCTTCCCTGGTATCGGCGGCACTGGCGCAGCATTTTCTCGCAAACGAATGCCTGGCTGATATTGGCGCTGGGTGCGGGATTTACCAATACGGCGTATGTGCTGGCGGTGATTCATGGCGAAATCATGCGGGTGGCGCTGCTGTTCTACCTGGCGCCGTTATGGACGATGGTGTTTGCACGTTTACTGCTGCGTGAAAAGTTATCGTGGATGGGATACTGGATCATGGCGCTGGCGTTTTTTGGCGCGGTTGTCATGCTGTGGCATCCGGATGGGCGCTGGCCATTACCGGCAAACGGTTCTGAATGGTTGGGGCTTGTCGCAGGGGTAGGGTTTGCTTTTACGAATGTATGGGCGCGCAAGACGGAAGCATTGCCATTGCAGACCAAGGCCTTGGCTATCTGGGTTGGTTGTATATTGATGCCATTGCTGATGATGCCCGTCGCGATGGCGATGTCGGGTTCGTTTTGGTACGGTTTGTTCTGGCAAGGTGTATCCGGCATGTCGTGGCTGGTATTGCTGGCGGTTGCGTTGGCCATGTTCAGCGCAACGTTGTTGCTGCAATATGGCCTTGCCCGGGTGGCGGCTAGTCGAGCCATTGTGATTTTGTTGTCTGAGTTGGTGGTGTCCGCATTATCATCCTGGTGGCTGGCGGATGAGTTGTTGGTCGGTAAAGAGTGGGTTGGCGCTGTCATGATTATGGCAGCCAGTTTTTTTTCCGGACATCTCGATCAGGAAGATTGAACATGGAATGGATGTTGGATCACGTGTCATTGCTGGTGGCCGACGTGATACGGGCGCGGAATTTTTACGAACAGGTGCTTGGATTGGTGCCAAGCCCGTTGCGGCCGATCATGTCGTTCGACGGTGTCTGGTATGACCTGAATGGTGTGCAATTGCATTTGTTGTGTTTGCCGAATCCGGAGGCGGGGCTCGCGCGTCCGTTGCACGGTGGGCGTGATCGTCATGTTGCATTCAGGGTGCAAAATCTGGATGCGCTGTGTTTGCGTTTACAGACACATGGCGTGGCTTACACCTTGAGTCAGTCCGGGCGGCAGGCGCTGTTTTGTCGTGACCCGGATGATAATGCGCTGGAGATTATGATTGCCGGATCATAGCCAGTATGGTTTGCTTTGCAGTTGTTTTGCGGTTGCTTTGTCTGCCATGAATTATTGATAATGTTCTTGAAAAAATAAAGTGACGCGTTTATAATCCTGTGCTTCCATTCGCCACCTGTTTGGGTGGCGTTCGTTATCGCCCGTTATTTTGGAGCCAAGCTACATGCCTAGTGTTCGCGTCAAGGAAAATGAACCTTTTGAAGTTGCCATGCGTCGTTTCAAGCGTACTGTGGAAAAAACCGGTCTGTTGACCGAGTTGCGTGCGCGTGAATTTTACGAAAAGCCAACCGCTGAGCGTAAACGCAAACTGGCAGCTGCAGTCAAGCGACACTTCAAGCGTATTCGTAGCCAGACCTTGCCACCAAAACTGTATTAATGGCGATTTTTTGTCGTTTGGACGGACATGAAATCGTCGCACCGTGAATCTGGTCGACTAAATCTGTATTAGCTGTGTTGTCGGCAATCGGTGCGGGATATGGGTTATTGTAATAGGCTGTTGCAACAGGCCATTACAAGGGTTGGGCAACTGGTCAATCAATCGGTCGTCAATCGGGTGATGTCATGGGTCTTAAAGAGCGAATCACAGAAGACATGAAGTCTGCCATGCGGGCGCGGGAATCGCAGCGTCTGGGGGCTTTGCGTCTGTTGTTGGCAGCCATCAAGCAGCGTGAAGTGGATGAGCGAATCGTGCTGGATGACGCGCAGTTGATAGCAATCATTGAAAAAATGCTCAAACAGCGGCGTGATTCCATCCAGCAGTATGCTGCTGCTGGTCGTGAAGATCTGGTGGCGGCTGAACAATTTGAATCTGATGTATTGCGGGCGTATATGCCGGTGGCGGCTGATGATACTGAAATCCGGCAGGTGATCGCGGCCGCGATGGCAGAATCGGGTGCCGCAGGCGTCAAGGATATGGGCAAAGTCATGGCGCTGGTGAAACAGAAGCTTGCCGGGCGGGCAGATATGGCCGTGGTTTCCGGACGTATCAAGGAAGCTTTGCAGGATTGATTGCCGTCGATATCCGATGGCTTCGGAAAGCGGAAAACCGTTGCAGGCAGCAGTGTTGGCAGGTACATGAAGAGGTTTCACGATGATACCGCAGGATTTTATCCATACCCTGTTGGCCAGGGCGGATATCGTGGAGGTGGTCGGCCGATATGTGACGCTAAAGAAATCTGGCGCAAACTATCAGGCGTGTTGTCCTTTCCATCAGGAAAAGACTCCCTCTTTTACGGTGTCGGCAACAAAACAGTTTTACCATTGTTTTGGTTGTGGCGCGCATGGTACGGCAATCGGATTTTTGATGGAATATGCTGGTTTGTCCTATGTCGAAGCCATAGGGTCGTTGGCTGCACAGTTGGGCATGACGGTTCCTCAGGAGACAGTGGCCAAACATGAGAAAACAGGAGCATTAAAGCCGGCTCCAGATTTGTTGCAAGTCATGCAGCGTGCCAGCCAGTTTTATCGTCAGGCGCTTAAAACTGCGCCACGGGCAATTGCCTATCTTAAAAAACGTGGTGTGACCGGGGAGATGGCTGCCCGTTTTGGTGTAGGTTATGCGCCAGATGGTTGGCAAAACGTGATATCCGCACTTGCTGATGTACAGGTGGAAACGTTGGCGCAAGCAGGTTTGGTCAGCGAAGGAGATGCGGGCAAACGGTATGACCGGTTTCGGGATCGAATCATGTTTCCCATTCTGAATCAGAAGGGTCATGTGATTGCGTTTGGCGGTCGTGTGTTGGGAGATGGCGAACCAAAATACTTGAATTCGCCAGAAACGCCCTTGTTTCAAAAAGGCCATGAACTGTATGGCCTGTTTCAGGCCAGACGGGCGATTCGTGAAGCCGGGCGGGCGCTGGTGGTGGAAGGGTATATGGATGTGCTGGCTTTGGCGCAGTTTGGTATTGGTTTTGCTGTCGCAACCTTGGGTACGGCGACCAGTAGCGTGCATGTGCAGAAATTGATGCGACAGGCGTCCGAGCTGGTTTTTTGTTTTGATGGAGACGCTGCGGGTCGGCGTGCGGCGTGGCGGGCGCTGGAGCAGAGTTTGCCAGTGTTGGATGACAATAGTCAGATACGGTTTCTGTTTTTGCCACCAGAGCATGATCCGGACAGTTATGTGCGTGAACTGGGCGTTGAGCAGTTCACGACGTTGTTACAGGACGCGACCAAGCCGTTGTCGGTGTATCTGTTTGAACAACTGGAGAGTCAGCATGATCTGACCTTGGCCGAAGGGCGTAGTGCCTTTTTGAAAGCGGCTCAACCGCTGGTGATGGCGGTGAAGGCCAAAGGCCTGGCAATGATGTTGCGCAAACGCGCAGCAGAACTGGCGCAACTGGATATTCAGGAGTTGGGGCGTTTGTGGCAATTTACGGCGACACGGACAGGTAGAATGGCGCAGTCCGCGCGCCCGCAACCGGTATCGGTGATGCGCAAACTGTTGCGCCTGTTGTTGTTCCGGCCGCAACTTGCCGCAAACTGGCCAACAGACTGGCAGCCTGGCAATGATGAGGATGGCCGGGCAGTACAGGCGTTACTTGAGATTTTGGCACAGCACCCTAATCTTGATGCAGCGGGGTTGCAGGAAGAACTGGCCACGTTGCCGGAAGGAGACAGGATCGCCTTGTGTGTGACGGAAATCATGTGGTGGGATGATACGTTTGAAGCCGAGGCAGAGCTTGACCTGGCGCTGGAGCAGTGGCGTTATTTGCAGCAGCATGACAGATTGAACTTTTTGGCACGGAAATCACTCACTGATTTGAGTGAAACGGAGAAACAGGCGTTGCGTATGCGCCATTGAATCAAACAGAAGCACTTTGGGATTTGCCGGTAGCGGATGACGCCAGATGTGTAAAGTGGGTGTGCAAAACGTTATCATCGAACCGGCAACAGATTCAACAGCTGGCTGGATACTGGGTATTGGAATATGAATCAGGAACAGAACAAACTGACGCAACGGGATGGAGCGACCAATCTGACGGCGGCACCGGGATTGGCTGGAGATTCGTCATTGCCCGGTGAGGGGCAGGACGATGCAGAAAATCGCCGTTCCCGGCTCAAGCTCCTTATTATGCTCGGCAAGGAGCGGGGGTACCTGACCTACGCCGAAATAAACGATCATCTGCCCGATGACATGCTCGACTCCGAACAGGTGGAGGGTGTCATTGGCATGATCAATGACATGGGTATTCAGGTATACGACGAAGCGCCAGATGTCGAAGTGTTGTTGATGTCAGATGCAGCACCTGCCGTGGCGGACGAAGATGTGGTTGCCGAAGCCGAAGCAGCCCTGTCTACGGTTGATGCCGAGTTTGGGCGAACAACCGATCCGGTGCGCATGTACATGCGGGAAATGGGGTCGGTCGAGTTGTTGACCCGTGAAGGTGAAATCGAGATTGCCAAGCGTATCGAAGACGGGTTGAAACATATGGTGCAGGCCATTTCTGCCTGCCCGACGACATTGGAACAGATTTTGTTTCTGGTGGATAAAATCGAGCGTGATGAAATTCGTATCGATGAACTGGTGGATGGTATCGTGGCGGGTGATGCCGAACTCGATGAACCGGTCGAGATGGTTCCGCTGGATGATGATGACGCTGGCGATGATCTGGACGACGATGACGAAGACGACGAGGATATCGATGGCAGTGCGCTGGCGGCTGCCAATCTGGCACAGCTGAAAGCAGATGCCATGTTGCGGTTTGAGCGTTTACGCGCGCAAGTCAAACGTATGCAGACTGCATTGAAACGCCAAGGCCATGAAAGTGCTGCCTGGCGCGATATCCAGACCGAAATTTCTGCCACATTGCTGGAATTGCGTTTTTCCGCCCGCCAAGTGGAAGCGTTGTGTAACATGATTCGTGAGTTGGTAGAGACGATTCGTGTGCACGAACGTGAAATCATGGAAATCGCCGTTCGTCGTGCCGGTATGCCACGAGAGTATTTCATCAAGGTATTTCCCGGTAATGAAACCAATCTGGATTGGTTGCATAACGAGGTCAGGGAAGGGGCTGCCTGGTCGGAGGCATTGTTGCGCCAGCGATATGCCATTCTGGAGCGCCAGAATGGTCTGTGTGCGGTGCAGGAAAAAATCGGTATTCCGATTGCAGCGTTGAAAGAAATCAACCGCCAGATGACGGCTGGCGAGGCACGCACGTTGCGCGCCAAACGGGAAATGATTGAGGCCAACCTGCGACTGGTGATTTCAATTGCCAAAAAATACACCAATCGTGGTCTGCAATTTCTGGATTTGATTCAGGAAGGCAATATCGGGCTGATGAAAGCCGTCGATAAATTCGAATATCGCCGTGGTTACAAATTTTCGACGTATGCGACCTGGTGGATTCGTCAGGCCATCACGCGCTCGATTGCCGATCAGGCCCGTACCATCCGTATTCCGGTGCATATGATTGAAACAATTAATAAAATGAACCGCATCGCGCGGCAGATTTTGCAGGAAACGGGTCAAGAACCGGATCCGTCTGTGCTGGCGGAAAAAATGGAGATGCCAGAGGAAAAAATTCGTAAAATCCTCAAGATTTCCAAAGAGCCCATCTCCATGGAAACGCCGATCGGTGACGATGAAGATTCACATCTGGGTGATTTTATTGAAGATACATCTACATTGGCGCCGATGGATGCCGCCATTTACGACAGCTTGCAGGAAGTCACCAAAGATATTCTGGACAGCCTCACGCAACGCGAAGCAAAAGTATTACGCATGCGTTTTGGTATCGAAATGAATACCGATCACACGCTGGAAGAAGTCGGCAAACAGTTCGATGTGACGCGTGAGCGTATCCGTCAGATAGAAGCCAAGGCACTGCGCAAATTGCGCCATCCTTCTCGTTCCGATCGCCTGCGCAGTTTCATTGATTCCGGCAATCAATAAACCTCGACCGTGTTCAACCCGCCTTGCCTTGACCGGCAAGACAAAAGGGCCCATAGCTCAGTTGGTTAGAGCAGTCGACTCATAATCGATTGGTCGCAGGTTCAAGTCCTGCTGGGCCCACCATCTTCATGTTGACTGTAGTGTTCAACGTGCGCCATGTGGCTTGCACCACGCAAGCCAAGGGTGGCGCAATGCCTGTATGGTATGTTGGTCATGCCTGTTCTGGTTCATTCAGCCAGGCTTCTGCCATGTCGCTGTCATCGAAAACGCGGATGATGGCATCGCTGAACAGACGTTGAAACAGTGCAGTGAGGGGAGGCCATACCCCTGTACCAAGGATGGCGATGTGGCCGAAATCCTGACCATACGCACGGGTAAAGCGGAACTCTTCCCACATGGCGTCGAGCGTCAATCCCAACATGTCGCGTACGTCGACCAATAATTTCATCTTGCCTTCAAAAGCGAAGCCATGACGCAGAACGTCTTCCAGTTCATGCATGTCAGCTAAGGTCAATTCACCCATGACGCTGGCGCGAAGGGTGTCGTGATTTGTCAACAGGTTAATCATGGTAATGCTTTCTGTAGTTGTTCGATGGCACGCTGGTTGCTGGGTGAGAAACATCGTGCCGCAGCGTCTGGCATGGAAAGCCAACTATACCGCAGATGTTCGCGTGGCGCGAGGACGATTTGTGCCGGATAGGGTAACAGCAGGCTGAAGACGTGTTCGACATTTTGGTTGACGTTTGGTGCATAACGATAACGAAATTCCGGATAAATATCGTAGGGATATGATAAATGCCAGTCAGTAAGGTGGAATTGTTTCGCATCGAGACCCGTTTCCTCTTGTGTCTCGCGCAGGGCAGCCTGCATTGGTGTTTCGCCGGGCTCAAGACTTCCTGTCACCGATTGCCACCAACCGGGATGGTCTTTGCGTTCCATCAACATGACCTGATCACGGGTATGGATGACGACGAGTACTGATATCGGGCATTTGTATGTTGGCACGCTTCAAACCCCTTGCGTAAAACCCTGTTGCCGCCACGCTTCAAACACGGTGATGGCGACAGCGTTTGACAGATTCAGACTGCGACTGTTCGATAACATGGGCAGGCGCAAGCGTTGATGCATGGCGAATTGTGCCAGAATATCGGCAGGCAGTCCGCGGGTTTCTGGTCCGAACACCAGTGCGTCCCCTGGTTCAAAGGTGTTGTCATACAGGTTTTTTGTGCCTTTGGTCGTCAAGGCAAACAGGCGGGTCGTGCCAAGGCTTGTCAGACAGTCATGCCAGTTGGCGTGGGTTTGGATTCGGGCGTATTCGTGGTAATCTAGCCCGGCGCGACGTAACTGGCGGTCATCAAGCGAAAAACCGAGTGGTTGAATCAAGTGCAGTTGATTACCTGTATTGGCGCACAGGCGAATGATATTACCGGTGTTGGGTGGAATTTCGGGTTGGTAAAGAACGATTTGAAACATCGGGTGCCTTCGGAAAGCGTAGTGGGAAAACGTGGTAAGTAGATGCGAAAGGTTGTGCTCAAGGATTGTTGATAGTGGTTTGCAGATAATTGCGGGCCGGAGTGATTGTACTAATTGGTTGTTTTTGGCACATTTTTGACAAAAATATGGATGATGAATGATTTATTGTATCAGGATGGTATGACATGGTTCCCCATTTAACGACTGCATTGACTGGCCCATTACTGGATCTTGAACGGCATGTGTTATCCGCAACACCGCAGATTGAACGCTGGTTTCGTAGCCGCTGGCATGAGCACGCCGCACCATTTTACACGTCGGTCGACTTGCGTAACAGTGGTTTCAAGCTGGCGCCAGTCGATACCAACTTGTTTCCGGGCGGATTCAATAATTTGAATCGGGATTTCATTCCCCTTGCCGTGCAGGCAGCGATGGTGGCGGTGGAAAAAATTTGTACTGACGCACAAAAACTGTTGCTGATCCCGGAAAATCACACTCGAAATATATTTTATCTGCAAAATGTGGCGCGATTGGCGAGCATTTTGCGGCAGACCGGGCTGGAAGTGCGCATTGGTAGCCTGATGCCCGATCTTGTTTCTCCTTTGTCGGTGAACGTCGGTGAAGGCGAAACCTTGTTGCTTGAGCCACTGGTGCGGCAGGGCGCGCGCGTTGGTCTGGCTGGTTATGATCCATGCGCCATTTTGTTAAACAATGATTTGTCGGCGGGTATTCCCGATATATTGCGTGGGGTAGAACAATATTTGCTGCCCCCCTTGGGAGCGGGGTGGCATGCGCGCAGGAAATCCCAGCATTTTTCGGCGTATAACACAGTGGTAGATGATTTTGCGCGCTTGATTGATATTGATCCATGGTTGATTAATCCATATTTTTCAACTTGCTCCGGGGTGGATTTTCATGCCAGAACCGGATTGGAATGCCTGGAACAGGGAGTGGCGGCGTTGCTGGAAAAAATCTCCCGAAAATATCGGGAATATCAAATTGACGCACAACCGTTTGTTATTGTCAAAGCTGATGCCGGCACGTATGGCATGGGTATCATGACCGTCAAGAACCCAGCCGAAGTGCGCGAATTGAATCGCAAAGAGCGCAACAAGATGGCGGTAGGCAAGGAAGGTTTACAAGTGTCGCAGGTGTTGATTCAGGAAGGAGTGTACACGTTTGAAAACATCAATGAAGCAGTTGCCGAACCGGTGGTGTATATGATAGATCGTTTTGTTGTTGGCGGATTTTATCGCGTGCATACCGGGCGTGGCGTCGATGAAAACCTGAATGCGCCCGGGATGCATTTCGTGCCATTGGCATTCGAAACACCGTGTTGCATGCCTAACCAGAGCGGCAATCCCGATTCCACGCCCAATCGGTTTTATACCTATGGCGTGGTGGCAAGGTTGGCGACACTGGCTGCTGCGATGGAACTGGAAGTATTGCAGGTGACGGCATGAAATTTGCCTTGTTGATTGATGCGCCTGACACACTCAAACCTGTCAAAGACAGCAGTATTTCCATGATGCGCGAGTTGTTTCGGCGTGGGCATACGGTGACCATATTTGAGCAGCGGCAGATGTGTTACCGGGCAGGGCAGGTTGCAGCATGGATGACAGAGGTGGCGTTAACGGACGACGATACAGTCTGGTATACGGTGCGGCAGGCTGACTGGCAGGTGTTGACGGCATTTGATGCCGTGTTGATGCGTAAAGACCCGCCAGTGGAAACCGAGTATCTTTATGCAACACAATTACTCGAACTGGCGCAACGTGCCGGAGCAAGGGTATTGAACGCACCGGATGCGTTACGCGATTTGAATGAAAAATTGGCGATACTGCGTTTTCCGCAATGGATTGTACCGACGCTGGTCAGTAGCGATATGGCTGAATTACGCTGTTTTGCCCAAGAAATGCGGGATGTTATTTTCAAACCGCTCGACGGTATGGGTGGTATGGAAATTTTTCGCGTCAGAGAAGACGGGCTGAATTTGAATGCCATTCTGGAAACACTTACCCGGCAGGAAACCCGTACCATCATGGCGCAGCAATATATTCCGGCCATTTCCGCCGGTGACAAACGCGTATTCTTGCTGGATGGTGAACCATTGCCGTGGGCATTGGCCCGTATTCCTGCGCAAGGCGAGACACGGGGTAATCTGGCGGCGGGCGGGCGCGGCGTCGCACGGCCTTTGTCGGCGCGGGATTGGGAAATTGCCCGTAGTGTGGGAGCCGGTTTGAAAGGCATGAATGTCTTCCTGGCGGGATTGGACATCATTGGTGACTGGCTGACGGAGATCAATATTACCAGTCCGACCGGATTGGTAGAGTTGACGCGCGAAACGGGCCAGAACATGGCGGCTTCGGTTGTGGATGCGCTGGAACGCCGATGCAGTTGAGCGTGCGTCTGATCAATCAGTTGGTATTGCGCAGGGCAATACGTCTGTTGACATACCCGTTGGTACGGTGGTTTGGTGTGTTGGTGCCAGCATTGATGTTGTCTGCCTGTGGTCAGACACGAATCTATTCACAGGAGAGCTATGTTTTTGGTACCAGGGTACAAATTGCCATTGCCGGCGTGCCCAAGCAACAGGCCAGCGCTGCTGCGTCTGCGGTGCTGGCTGCTTTCGATGTGCTGCATCACCGTTTGCATGCTTGGCAACCGGGTGAGCTTTCCAGCATCAACAATGCTTTTGCAGCTGGTAAATCCGTTGTGGTGGCACCGGATATGGCGGCGATTTTGCGTGATGCCACCGTAGATTCGGAACGCTCGGACGGTTTGTTCAATCCGGCGATCGGACAATTGATTCGCCTGTGGGGATTTGAATCAGATACTTTTGTGCCTCACGCTCCGGATGTTCCGGCGATTGCCCGTCTGGTTGCCGAACATCCCGCCATGCAGGATATTGTGATCGCACATGGTGATGCGTATAGCCGCAACCCGGCAGTGCGGGTCGATTTGGGCGGTTATGGCAAGGGCTATGCGCTGGACGTGGCGGCCGGTATTCTTCGTGCCCGCGGCATACACAATGCCCTTATCAATATTGGGGGCAACATTTTGGCGTTGGGGCAACATGGCGACCGTCCGTGGCGGGTAGGTATCCAGCATCCACGCGAGCCTCGCGCCATCGCCAGTCTGGAACTTCATGATGGCGAGGCTATTGGGACTTCTGGGGATTACCAACGGTTTTTTGAATGGCATGGTCAACGTTATTGTCATATCATTGACCCGCGCACGGGGTGGCCAGCACAGGGAGTAGAGTCTGTGACTGTGTTGATTGCGCCTGGCCCACGGGCAGGCACATTATCGGATGTGGACAGTAAACCGCTGTTTATTGCCGGGGTGAGAGGTTGGCGGCAGGCGGCGGCGCAAATGGGGGTACAAAACGCGATGTTGATTGATGCGTATGGCAAAATACATCTCACGGCATCAATGCGCGGGCGATTGCATTTTATTTCACCGTAAGACAAAAAGGTCATCATGATTGGAATACTTATCATGGCCCACGGCCAATTGGGCGAAAGCCTGATTCAGTGCGTGAGTTATGTGTGGGGAGAACGCCCACCGCGTTTGCGAGCGCTAGAGATCGGAGCGCAGGACAAACAAGCGTTATTGGTCGAATCGCAACGTCATCTGGCTGAACTTGATGATGGAAATGGTGTCTTGCTGCTGTCGGATGTATATGGCGCGACGCCAGCCAATACAATGTGCCGGCTATTGCAGCCAGGCCGGATTGAAGGAGTGGCCGGTGTGAATCTGCCCATGTTGATGCGTGCGCTGACATATCGTCATCTCGCGCTGGACGTGTTGGTGGAAAAAGCCGTTGCCGGGGGCAGGGAAGGCGTGCTTTACATTACGACGGAGTTGTGCGATGCAACGGCAGGACATTGAAATTATCAATAAACTGGGGTTGCACGCGCGAGCGTCGGCCAAGTTGACACAATTAGCTACCCAATTCAAGTCGGAGGTTTGGGTGACCCGCAATGAGCGTCGGGTAAACGCTAAAAGCATCATGGGGGTGATGATGCTGGCAGCCGCCAAAGGCAGTATAGTGCGGGTTGAAACCGAGGGTGAGGATGAAGTGGAAGCCATGGAGGCGTTGCGGATGTTGGTGATGGATAAGTTTGGGGAAGCCGAGTGAGTTTTACCCTGCATGGATTTGGTGTTTCGTCGGGAATTGCGATTGGTGTGGCGCGTCTGGCTGCCCATCATCGCATCGAGGTGGCGCATTATGTGTTGTCGAAGCAGTTTATCGAACGGGAGGTTGCCCGTTTCGAGGATGCTGTCATGACTGTCTGGCGGGAAATGAATGAATTGCGCCAACAGATTCCTGTCAATGCTCCCGCAGAGTTAACGGCATTTTTGGAAGTGCATCAAATGATTTTGCGTGATGCCATGCTGTCTGAAGTGCCAAAGCAGTTGATACGCAGCCAGCAATGCAATGCGGAATGGGCGTTGACGCAACAGATGGAGCATTTGCTGGAGCAGTTTGATGCCGTTGATGATACGTATTTGCGGGAACGTAAGGCCGATGTGGTGCAGGTGGTCGAACGGGTATTGAAGGTGTTGCTGGGGCACCAGATCAAATTGCCGGCGACGGATACCAGTCTGGCAGACTGTATTCTGGTGGCGCATGATTTGTCGCCCGCCGACATGATAGGGTTCAAACACCAGCATTTTGCAGCGTTTATCACCGATGTCGGTGGTGCGACATCGCACACGGCCATTTTGGCGCGTAGTTTGAATATGGTCTCGGTGATGGCGTTGCATAATGGTCATGAATTGATTCGTGACAATGAAATCATCATTGTGGATGGTGATCAGGGGGTAGTGATCGTCGATCCGGATGATGCCGAACTG
Source organism: Pseudomonadota bacterium (assembly GCA_021790515.1). GTDB lineage: Bacteria > Pseudomonadota > Gammaproteobacteria > Burkholderiales > Sulfuriferulaceae > Sulfuriferula. The sequence continues at coordinate 2,669 of JAJYHV010000035.1, read as the reverse complement.
GAAGAGTACCAGTTGCGGCAAAATCAGTGGCGCATTGAATTCCAGAAGCTGAAGCGATTAAGTGGTAGTCGGGCGACGACACTCGATGGCGTCAATATTGAATTACACGTCAATATTGAATTGCCGCAGGATGTTAACGCCGCGAAAGAAGCGGGCGCCAGCGGCGTTGGTTTGTTTCGGAGCGAGTTCTTGTTCATGAATCGTCCTGACTGGCCGGGTGAGGACGAGCAGTTTGAAGCGTATCGCCAGGTGGCAAGGGAGATGAATGGGTTGCCCGTCACCATTCGCACACTGGATTTGGGAGCAGACAAACCTTTGGGTGGATTAACGGATGATTCGATGAATCCTGCGTTGGGACGCCGTGCCATTCGGCTTTGCCTGTCTGAGCCGGCGATGTTCCAGACTCAGTTGCGTGCGATTTTGCGTGCATCGGTGGTGGGTAATGTCAAAATGATGGTGCCCATGTTGTGTAATTTGCAGGAGTTGCGCCAGACCATGGCAGCACTTGAACGTGCGAAACACAGTTTGCGTGAGGATAATATTGCATTTGATGAAAACATGCCGACAGGCGGCATGATTGAAGTGCCGGCGGCAGCGCTCATGGCGCAGGCATTTGCCGATCGCATGGATTTTTTATCTATTGGCACCAATGACTTGATTCAATATACTTTGGCTATCGATCGTACGGATGACAATGTGGCTTATCTGTACGATCCGGTACATCCGGCCGTGTTGCAGTTGATTGCCATGACGTTGCGTGCGGGCGAAAAAGCGGGAAAACCGGTGTCGATTTGCGGTGAAATGGCGGGCGATCCGCGTTTGACCCGTTTGTTGCTCGGCTTGGGGTTGCGTTGTTTCTCCATGCACTCGGCCAGTTTGCTGAGTGTCAAACAACAATTGTTGAAAGCGGATGTCAGCGCGTTAAGCATGTTGGTGCAAAAAATTCTCAAAACGACCGATGAAGAAAAACTGGAAGGTCTGTTGACGCGGCTGACTTGATGCGTGACCAGTCGAAATGAGGGCCGGGGTCGGTTTTGCGTCCCGGTGCAATATCACTGTGGCCTGCAAGTTCTGCCCGTGGCCAGCGTTGATGCAATTCTGCCAGCAATTGATTGAGGGTGGCGTATTGCCTGTCGGTAAACGGCGTGTCGTCAGTCCCTTCCAGCTCAACACCGATGGAAAAGTCATTGCAGCGTTCCCGGCCTCGCCAGTTGGAGATACCGCAATGCCATGCGCGACGCGTCAAGGGAACAAATTGTATCAGCTCGCCATCGCGTCGAATCAGGTAATGCGCAGATACGCGTAAACCAGCCAGCTCGCGGTATTCCGCACGATTGGTGTCCAGTCGCCCGGTAAACAGTGCGATGATGTCATCACCGCCAAACCGGCCTGGCGGCAGGGAGATGTTGTGAATCACAAACAGGCTGACATCTTCGTTATCTGGTCGGCGGTCATGGTGTGGTGAAGCAATGAAGCGGCAACGGGGAAGCATTATGGTATGAGATCCGCGACGCGATTGAGTGCTCCCGGTTGATGCAAAAGCCATTCTTGTGCTTGCATTGCCTGTTGTTCTCTGCTGGCCGGGTCGTCTATCCATTGCTGCATGATGTTAAATAATTCTGTTTCGTCTCTCCCTTGTCGGGCAACGCCGGCGGCAAGTGCTGCGGCTACTGCCGGATGATTGCTGTGGGCAGGGCCGACCAGTACCGGTTTGTGATACAGCATTGGAGTGATGACGTCAGGCTGGTGCTGCGCGTCGTTGTGCAGGGTGCCGCCGATTATTACAAAGTCGGCGCAAGCGTACAGTTTTGTCATGATATCGGAACCTTCGACATAGTATACGCGGGTTCTGATGGGAACAAATGAAGTGGACAGGCGGTTGTGACGGATGGTCTGCAAGCGGTATTTCAGTGCGTCCCGGTACACAGGCTCGTAGCGTGCGGCATCCTGTGGCGCCAGTATCATCACGCCCATCTGGTGCCGGATGGCACGGTTGAACAGTTGGTACGCCAAGGGTTCTTCCGATTCACCCGTTCCGGCAAAATAGGCCAGCCAGCGTTTGCCTTCGCGTTGTTCCTTGAAGCGGGTACAGATGGTTGTATCTGCCTGTATGGCAGGCAGGTTGGTGATGCCGGATAAAGGGTCTCCGGTAATTTGGGCGCGATGCAGACCATCAATGGGCATTGCCGTGGTGATGAGTCGGCAGGTTGAGTCATTCAGTGTTGTATTTTGCGCATTGATCCAGCTGATCGGGGACGAGGTGGCCGGCAGCAGAGCCATAAAACGTTCGTCAGCGCCCAGGAAAATCAACCGTTGCGGTTGGATTTTTTTAATACGTTCAATACATTGGGTCATGTCGCTGGGTAACTGCCACGCCGGATAGGGCAAATTGTCATCCGGTTGCTGATCAGTAAATGCCAGCGCGATGTTGTTGAATCGTTGTTGCAATGCAGCCAGAAATGGAGCCGCGCGTCGATAAGTCGAGTTGTCGCAGACCAGCAGCGAGCTTCCCAGCAATTTGGTCGGCACGCTGTGCCCCCATCCCAACCAATCCAGTAATCCCATGACTTTGATTCCGAACATTCAAAGCGTGTAAGCATACCGGAAAACACAGATGCACAAAACTCCCCGAGACGGAAAGTCTTGTGCGCGTCAGGAAGGTGGTTGCT